>CAZMIS010000272.1:0-6145 GCA_964566325.1 uncultured Anaerolineales bacterium | reverse complement strand
ACACCCGGCGAATGTCGGGCATGAAGCCGATGGCCCACAAGTAGATCAGGAACAGCCCCAGCCTGATCACGCCCTCCACGATGCTGGTCACCAGCGCGCCGCCACCGCTAGGGGTGAGCCACTTGCCGGCAGCTGTCGGGAGGAGGAAGAATAAGGCGATCGAAAAAGCAAGGGAGACCGCGATCGTCGTCCAGGCGACCGGGCCTGTGAACTGGATGTCCTCCTGGCCCTCTTCCTTCATGGCCACGTCGGCGGACCATAGCAGGGAACGCATGCCCAGTCCGAGTGCGTCCCACAGCATTCCCAGGCCGCGCACAAATGGCCACTGTCCCCACCGCTTCGTATAGATTGCCGCTGTCAAAGGCTCTTCATGAACCACGATCTGGCCGTCAGGCGCGCGCACCGCCACCGCCATCTGCTTGCGACCGCGCATCATGACGCCCTCGATGACGGCCTGACCGCCATAATTGAACTTAGCCAAATGTTCCCATCCTTGCAGCAGTTGCGCACCGATCTCGAAGAGTCAATCAGCGCGCCGTCGACGTATTCTAACCGACGCCCCCATGAGTGTCAAAGCTTGTCCGATCTTTGCGCCGCCCATTTGCGGCCGGTTCGCACACGACTCCAGGCCAGCGCGTTCGTCCGCTCGTGCCGGACGCGCCGGCTTAGAATCTGATGGTATCATCTCTCGAACCGCACGGAAGCGACCTTGCTTCCAGACTGGGGATCGGGTTCCGCATGTGCTACACTTCTCGCCGGGAGGCAAGCATGAACGTGAGTGAGCAGATGGATCGGATCGCGCGCTTCTTCGATCGGGAGTACGCGGGCTACATCGATGATCAGCTGGCGCTCAGCGCATTGGCCGATCGCACGGGCGGCCCCATCCTCGAGCTGGGCTGCGGCACGGGCCGGGCGCTCATCCCCCTGGCCCGCGAAGGCTATCAGGTCACCGGCGTCGAGGCCAGTCCTGCGATGTTGGCCCGAGCGCGCGACAAGGCCGAACAGGCCGGGGTTGCCTCCCGGGTGCACCTGATCGAGGGCGACTTCTCAACTGCGGACCTCGGTGGCCCCTACCGGCTCGCGTTCACGCTCATGAATACCTTCCTGCACCTGAACGATATGGCCGCGCAGATTTCAGCGCTCAAGCACTGGCGCCAGGCCCTGGCGCCGCGCGGCCTGCTCCTGATCGACATCTTCAATCCTGACGTGGGGCAGCTCGCGTCCCTGGACGGCAGCCTGGAATGGGAACAGACATGGACCGATTATCCCGGCGGAGTGGCAACGATGAAGTTTCTCGCGCGCACCGTGGACCCGGCGACCCAGCTGATGGCCGTGAATCACATCTACGACGAGATCGCCCCTGACGGAGCCATGCGGCGCACGGTTGCTGCTTTCACCCTTCGCTATATCTGGCGCTACGAGGCGGAGCTTCTCCTCGACAAGGCCGGTTTCATCCTCGAGGAGGTCTACGGCGACTGGGATCTGGCGCCGTTTTTCAGCGACAGCGAGCGGATGATCCTGCTTGCCCGCAGATCCGGCCGGAAATGAAGCCGAGGATGCCGATCGGATCGATCGGCATCCTCGGCCCTATGGTTCAGGAGGTCATGCCCCCGGAGTGGGTAGCGGAGACACCGGTTCTGTTGCGGCAGGGGTCGGTGTCACAGGCGGCGGGCACTGCGCGTTGGAGCCAATCTTCCCCTGCTCGGAGATCGACTTGCTGCCGAACAACCCATCGAGTTCCCGCTTGAGAACCTCCGTGTTGCCGATCTTCAGCACCTGTGCTCCGCCCACCTCCGCGTAGACGATCGCCTGATTGCTGAACGTCAGGCCGTGGATCTGGTCCGAGCTCAGCCCGATGCCGACGCGCGCGAGCCGGATGACATCCAGCAGGCCAAGGTCCGTCTGGAACGTGTGTGAGAGCGCTCGCCAGATCTGGGGCAGCTTCGTGATCGCGTCAACCTGCAGCGCGCGCTCCTTGATCGCCCAGATCAGCTGCTGCTGACGCTGGCCGCGGTAGAAATCGTTCGAGTTGTAGCGGAACGTCGCGAACTTCTTGGCGGCCTCTCCATCGAGCAGGTTCTTGCCGGCCGGCAGATCGAACTTCTCCCACTCGCCAGGCTTCGTCGGGTGTGGCGTGATCTCATGCAGCGGGCAGTTGAGCGTCACCTCGACGCCCCCCAGCGCGTCAACCAGCTCCACCAGGCCTTCCTGCTTGATGCGGACCCAATGCTGCAGCGGAACGTCGAACGTATTCCCGATGATCTCGCCCACAAGGGCCGGTCCGCCGCCAGGATACTTCTGCGTCTCCCCTTGAAAGTCGGCCTGGTTGATGCGTCCCATGCCATAGCCGGGAATCTCAACCCACAGATCGCGGGGGATCGAGAAGATGCCCACCTGGTTCGCCTCGTGATCGACGGCAACGACCATGATCGTGTCGGTGCGCCAGGCGCGATCGCCCGGCCGCGGGTCGATTCCCAGGACCAGGTAGTTGTCCGTGTCCCTCAGGCTCTTGGGGCCAGGCGTGGGCGATGGCATGGGCGTCTCTGTCGGCTCGGGCGTAGCTGTGGGCGGCGCCGGCGTAGCCGTCGGGGGCGGCTCAGTCGGAATCGCAGTCGGACCCGCTGTCGGCGTCGCAGTTGCCACGATCTCCGGCGTCGGGGTGGCCTGGACCGCCACAGAAGCCACAGGGGCAGCGCTGGCGCTGGGTTCAGGCCCTCCCTGAGGAGGCGTTGCCTGGCAGGCCGCGGTGAACAGGAGCAATGACAGTGCGAGCGTCAGCACCGCGTAGTTGGCGCCCTGTCTGCCGGCAAAGTGACGTTTCATTTCGAAGATCAACCTACCTTATATCCGATTCGCCGCAGGAAGTCCTTGCGCCATGCGACGCCGCTCGCATCCTCGATGCCCTTCGTGTGAAAGCCATCGATGACGCCCAGTATCCCGCGTCCCTGTTCGGTCTCGGCCAGCACCACCTGAACCGGATTCGCCGTGGCGCAGTAGATGTTGGCGACCTCGGGCACGAGCTTCAGGGCATTCAGAATATTGATCGGGAATGCATCGCGAAGGAAAAGGACAAACGCGTGGCCCGCGCCCAGGTTCAGCGCATTGCGCTCCGCCAGGGCCTGCAGCTCGCCATCGGTGCCGGTGGAGCGAACAAGCGCCAGGCCCGATGACTCACAGAAGGCAAGGCCGAACTTGATGCCGGGGACCGCGGTCACGGCCGCCTCGTGAATATCCTCGACGGTCTTGATGAAGTGACTCTGCCCCAGGATGAAGTTCAGGCCGTCCGGGTTTTCGATGGCCTTGATCTTGAGAGTGTACTGGATGTCGGACATGATGCAACCTCCATGATGCTGTCGCGTCGAGGGGCGCGCCAGTCTATTCTGCCGCTGTGCGGGCCGCCAACCGCTCCCGAGCCGCTCTCCGCAGCAGGTCGAACGCAACCGTCGTCACCTCAGAAACCCCGCAGACCGTGACGACCGTGGTACTCGGCGTTCCCAAGGCAACACAGGCATCCTGCACCAGGACGTCTTGGCCCGGTGCTGGGTTCCCCAGGACGGCCAGCCCCCAGCCGCCCTCATAGGTATCGATCAGCGCGGCCGCAACCTCGGCGGCGACCATCTGGCTGAGCCAGCCGAAGGCAGCCATCTTGGCTTCAGACACGCCGAGCTCGTCGGTCAACGAGCGCGGGTCCGGCAGTCGACGGGAAGACGTAACCACATCTGCGCCGCCCGGCGCGCGCCGGAGCAGATCGGCGATGCGGCCTCCCGCACCGAGCTCGGCCAGCGCAATCTGCACACCTGCCTGGCCAAGCAACCCGACTACCTCGGCTGCCGCAGCAGAAGCAGCAGGACCCGCGTTCAGATCGTCCATCGCTAGATCATCAACATGGCCTGGCTGCGGATGTCGCGCAGTCGTTTGACCATCTCCGCAGCTTCTTCGCCCTCCCGAGCCGCCATCTCGTCGGCCATCTGCCCGAGATAATCGATGAACTCCGGACTGAGCTCCTCACGATGGTTCTGCAGGAAGGTGCGCGTGCCGTCCGGGTACGGCTCCGTCAACAACTCGTTGACGAATTGCACCTCGGGAGGTGCGCTGTCCTGGATGAGCTGCATGATCTCATCGTAAACCATCGCCAGGCGCTGAAACAGCGGCTGATCGCCCTTCTTCTCAGCCGCCTCAAGGTTGCGCGTGAGGACACTCATGAACATGTCGTCCAGTTCTTCCATATGTTCATGCACCGCGGTGCGCGGGTTCGGAGAATTGACCATCTCATGCAGCAGCGTCACGCGCGACGTGAGCTCCTCTCGCGCCGCATCGTCCAGTTGTTGAGTCAGCTCAAGCAGCGTATCACGCACGCGCGCCAGCCGGGTCTTTTCGTCGCCCTGGGCAGCGTCGACGCGCGCGGTCAGGGTCTGGAAGAACGCGTAGTCCAGGTTGGGGCGCACGGCGAGCGCAATGGCGCCCAGGACATCCTCATCCGCCGCCGCCACCTTGTCCACCAGCTCCTCGGCAGTCGTCACATCCTGCAGCGACTCGATCGCCGCGCGCTGCTTCTGCGCCTTCTTGCCCCAGGTGGTGATGGGAAGCAGATTCTCCCGCAACATCTCAAACCGCCCTGCGCCCTTCTCGTCGCCGACCGCGCTGGCTTGCTCGAGCATGGCCGACAGGATCGAGAAGAACTCGCCGTCGATCTGCCCATCGTTGCCCTTGACCATCATCTGGAGGCCCTTCGGGTCATCGGCGAAAACCACGAGTTGCTCGACCAGCTTGGCCTTGCGGCGCTGTCGATCCAACTCCTCCTGGCTGATCCCCATCGTGCCGTACACGGCATCGGTCATGCTCTGCCGGCTGGCGAACTGCCTCGGGCTGAAGAAATATCCCTTGCGCTGCTCCGTCGGCAACGACTGCATCATCGCCTGCGTGAGCTCGCCGATCATCTTCTGCTTTTCCCGCTCCGGTATGTTCAGTTGCTGGGGGAAGTAGATCCCGAGGAACTCGGCCTTGGGATCATGGTAGACCAGCGGGACCTCGAGCATGACGGCGGCCTGGCACTGCGGGCAAACCGCGACGTTCAGTTGGTTCGCCAGGAACATGCTCCGCAGCTGCGGGGCAACGCCGACATCAACGATCGAGATGATGGGCGTCTGGTAGTTATGTCCACACTGGGGACACTGAATCGGTACTTGATTTTCTCTGGTCGGCGTCGTGGGTTCGAACATTCTGGAAGGTCGATCCTTTCGGTTGTGACAGTCAGGCTTCTGCAATCAGGGTGCGCAGTCCCTGCTCATCGATTATCGGAACGCCCAATTTCTGGGCCTTATCGAGCTTGGAACCGGCGGACTCGCCGGCAACCAGGTAGTCGGTGTTCTTGCTCACCGAATCAGACACCTTGCCGCCGTGCGCCTTGATCAGGTCGCGCGCCTGTTCGCGGCTGAGAGATGGCAGGGTGCCGGTGATGACAAACGTCAGGCCCGCCAGAGACTGGACGCCCTGCACCGCTTGCGTCGACGCCACCGCCGTTTGGACGCCTGCGGATTGGAGTCGCGTCACCAGTCGCTGGTTCGGCTCCTTGCTGAACCAGTCGGCGATGCTTTGGGCCAGGACCGGCCCGATGCCGGAGACCGCCTGCAGGTCCGCCACTGCCGCCGCGCGGAGGGCGTCGATCGAGCCGTAGTGATCGACCAACTGCTCCGCGACAACTTCTCCCACCCCGCGGATGCCCAACGCGGTCAGCAGCCGGGCCGGATGGCGGCTCTTCGATTCCTCGATCGCCGACATCAGGTTCTGGACCCGCTTCTCGCCGAAGCCCTCGAGCGCCAGAATTCGTGCCGCGTCGAGATAGTAGATGTCGGCCAGGTCGCGGATCAGTCCTTCCTGCACAAACAGCTCGGCCTGGCGGATGCCGAAGCCGTCGATATCCATCGCCCCGCGGCTGACGAAGTGCTCGACGCCGCGCACGAGTTGCGCCGGGCATGCGCTGTTGACGCAGTAGGTGGCGGCTTCGCCTTCCACCCGCTCGGCCGGCTCGCCGCACGCGGGACAAATCCGCGGCATCTGCCACACCTGCTCGTTGCCCGTGCGCAGCTCGACAAGCGCGCGCAGGACCTGGGGAATCACCTCGCCTGCTCTTTTGACCGCCACCGTA
>CAZMIS010000271.1:0-6197 GCA_964566325.1 uncultured Anaerolineales bacterium | reverse complement strand
ACAAAGTCACCTCGATGTCATCGTGCCTTATCACTGCCGCATGCGGTGATCGCAGTCGACGTTGCAGCAAAATGGACGCAGCGGAGGTCGTCACCCTCGTCTCCCCCTGGCGGTTGCTCCGGCAGTCAGCCAGACGAAGCATCTGATCGTGTGTCATACCCCATCGGCTTTGGCTCAGCATTAACAAGGAGGTTTTGATGTCCAGAGGTAAGAAGCTGACTCGGAGGCAGTTCCTGGGAGCGTCAGGGGCAGCCATCGGCACCGCGGCGCTGGCCGCCTGTACGACACCCGCCCCGACTGCGGCGCCCCCCGCGCCAGCAGCACCGACCGCAGCCCCTGTAGTTGCCACCGCCGCGCCCGCGGCGGCCACCGCAGTCCCACCGACCGCTGTTCCGCCCACCGCCATTCCGCCCACCGCCGTACCAGAGGCCGCGCCCGCCCTGGGCAGCACCCTCATCGGCAAGCTCGAGGGCCCGGAGATCGTCCTCGATGCTGCGAAGTACCCCGCCAAGTTCGCAGAGGCGCCCATGCTGGCCGACCTGGTGAAGGCCGGCTCGCTGCCGCCACTGGCCGAGCGCTTGCCCGAGGCCGCCGATGTAATGGTCGTCCAGCCACTTCACGAGGTCGGGAAGTACGGCGGCACCTGGCGCCGCGGCTTCACCGGGCCGGGCGATCACGAGAACGGCAATCGCCTGGTCTCCATGGAGAAGATCCTCTTCTGGGACTACACCGGAACCCAGATCAGGCCCGCTCTGGCCAAGGACTGGAAGCTCAGCGATGACGGCCTGACGACCACCATCTACCTCCGCAAGGGAGCCAAGTGGTCCGACGGCACGCCGCTCACCGCCGATGATTTCATGTTCTGGTTCGAGGACATCTACAGCAACAAGGACCTCGTCCCGACGCCTTTCGTGGAAATGCTGGTCAACGGCAAGGAAGGCGTCATGAAGAAGGTCGACGATTACACCGTTGCCTTCGAGTTCCCGGAGCCGAACTATTATTTCCCGTACACGTTGGCCGGCAGCACGGCCATCGGCGCGGGGTTCGGCACGCGCGGCGCCTTCCAGACCTTCGGCGGCGGCTATGCACCTGCCCACTACCTCAAGCAGTTCCTGCCCAAGAACTCGTCCGAGGCCGAGGTGAACGACAAGGCAAAGGCGGCCGGCTTCGACGATTGGAAGGCCTACCTGAAGAACCGGTACAGCTGGGCCCTCAATCCCGAGGTGCCGGTCATGACCCCGTGGGTCACGACCGGGCCCATCAACACCCCGACCTGGACGATGGAGCGCAACCCGTACTTCTGGGCGGTCGACTCCGAGGGCAACCAACTGCCCTACATCGACAAGGTGGCCATGACCCTGGCGGAGAACCTGCAGGTGCTGAACCTGCGCGTGGTGGCCGGCGAGTACGACATCCAGGAACGCCATGTGGGCCTGGCTAACCTGCCCGTCCTGCTGGAGAACCAGGAAAAGGGCGACTACACCGTCCATCTCGATCCGGCGCTCAACGGCGCCGACGTGAACCTGCACATGGGCAACGCCTATACAGGCGATGCCGAGATCGCGAAATGGATCCGGAACAAGGACTTCCGCCATGCGTTGTCCCTGGGCATCGACCGAGACCAACTGAATGAGACCTTCTGGCTGGGCGTGGGCACCTCGGGCTCCAATGCGCCGGCCGAGTCGACCCTCTACAGCCCCGGACCCGAGTATCGCAAGCTGTGGTGCGAGTTCGACCCGGACCAGGCCAACCAGATCCTCGACCAGATCGGCCTGAGCAAGAAGGACGGCGAGGGCTTCCGGTTGCGGACGGACAACGGAGAGCGCCTGCGCCTGGAGATGATCACCGTCGGCGGCCAGTTCGTGCCCTACACCCAGGTCGGCGAGATGATCACGCAGCAGTGGAAGAAGATCGGCATCGACGCAGCGGTCAAGGAGATGGAGCGCAACCAGGCGTTCGGCACCACGGCCAACAGCGAGCACCAGATGATCACGTGGGCCAACGACGGTTCCGAGATGCTCTTCCTCTTCCCGCGGCATGCACTGCCGGTAGACACGGCCGAATGCCACATGGGCATGGCGTTCGCCAAGTGGTATTCCTCGGGCGGCACCCAGGGCGAAAAGCCCGATGATCCCGAGATGCTGCGGGCCTTCGAGATGTTCAAGACCTACCCGACGCTCAAGGAAGCCGATCAGATCAAGCTCGGCCAGGATCTCTGGAAGATCATCACCGAGCAGCAGTGGAGCATCGGCACGGTGGGCCAGTCGCCCGCCTTCATGGGCGTGCGCGTGGTCAAGAACAACATGGGCAACGTCCCTGAGCGCCAGATCAACGCGCAGCACGGGCGCACACCGGGCGCCTCGCTGCCGCCAACCTTCTACTTCAAGAGCTAGTCGTGCGTCAAGGCTAATTCGATGCGCTGTAGCATAGCCCCTTGTGGGCGCCAGGACGGGCACAAGGCCCTATGCTACTCATCAGACGGCTATTGATCAGGTGCTAGATCCACCCCTGGCCTCCCTGGGCGTCGAGCCCAGGCGACCTCCCTCTCCGCTGGGAGAGGGAGGTCGCGAGGACAGTGCGCCCAGCCAGGGCTGGGACAGGAGGTCCGCGATGCTCGCGTACATTCTACGCCGGGCAGCTTTGGCCATCGTCACCTTGTTCGCCATCAGTATCCTGTCGTTTGCCATCATCCAGCTGCCGCCGGGCGACTTCGGCACCACGTACATCGCGTCGATGTCCGCTGGCGGCGCAAGCGTTTCCGAAGGTGACATCCAGGCCGTGCGCGAGCAATATGGGCTGGACAAGCCGATGACGGTCCAGTATCTGCGCTGGATGGGCCAGATCGCGCAGGGCAACTTCGGCATGGCCATGGAGTGGAACCGGCCGGTGAAGGATGTCATCGGCGATCGCCTGGCGCTGACGATCGTGGTGTCGCTGGCTGCGATCGTCTTCACCTGGGCCCTCGCGCTGCCCATCGGGATCTACTCTGCGGTCAAGCGCTACTCCCTGGGCGATTACATCTTCACCTTCATCGGGTTTATCGGCCTTGCCGTCCCCGGCTTCATGCTGGCGCTCATCGTGCTATACGTGGGCTTCCGGTATTTCGATGCCAACGTGGGCGGACTCTTCTCGCCCGAGCTTGCCGACGCGCCCTGGAACTGGCTCAAGGTGAAGGACATGCTCAATCACCTGCCCATTCCGGCGGTGGTCCTCGGGCTTTCGGGCACGGCCCAGATGATCCGCATCATGCGCTCCAATCTGCTGGACGAGTTGCGCAAGCCCTACGTCATGACCGCGCGGGCACGCGGCTTGTCCGAGATGCGCGTCATCATGAAGTACCCGGTGCGGGTCGCGCTGAACCCGTTCATCAGCACCATCGGCTACCTGTTGCCCTACATCGTCTCCGGCAGCATCATCATCTCACTGGTGCTGAGCCTGCCCACCGTCGGCCCCCTGCTGCTGAAGGCGCTCGTCGCGCAGGACATGTTCCTCGCCGGCACCATCGTGCTCCTGCTGGGGGTCCTGACCGTGATCGGCACCTTCATCTCCGATCTGCTGTTGATGTGGGTTGATCCTCGCATTCGCCTGGAGCGACGCTGATGACCGAACCACTCGCATCCGCCGCGCAAGTGATCGAGCCTCCTGAGGAGGAGATGACCGAGGCCGAGGAACGCATCTCGGTGGCGACCGCCGCCCAGCTCATGTGGTGGCGTTTTCGCAAGCACACGCTGGCGATGATCAGCGCGGTCGTGTTGATCTTCTTCTACCTGGTCGCCATCTTCGCGCCGGCCCTGGCTTACGTGGATCCCGAGTTATCAGAGGCCCAGCGCGGCCTGATGCCGCCCCAGAAGATCCACTGGATCCAGGACGGCAAGCTCAGCCCGTACGTGGAAGCGGTCAAGGGAGCGCGCGACCCCAAGACTTTCAAGCGGGTCTACGTCAACGATCCCGAGACGAAGATCCCGCTGGACTTCTTCGCCAAGGGTTTCCCCTACAAGATCCTGGGCGTGATTCCCGGCGACGTGCACCTGCTGGGCGTCAAAGGGGCGCCGGTGGAGGAAGCGCTTTTCATCCTCGGCACCGACGTGAACGGCCGCGATCTGTGGTCGCGGCTGATGTTCGCCACCCAGATCTCGCTGGTGATCGGCCTGGCGGCCGTTGCGCTCAGCCTCTTCCTGGGCGTGCTGCTCGGCGGCATCTCGGGCTACTTCAGCGGCGCGATCGACACCGTGATCCAGCGCGTGATCGAGATCTTCCGGTCGATCCCGACCATCCCGCTCTGGATGGGCCTGGCCGCCGCGCTGCCGCGCTCGTGGTCCACGCAACAGATCTACCTGGCCATCACCCTCATCATCTCGCTGCTCGGCTGGACCGAGTTGGCCCGCGTGGTGCGCGGCAGGTTTCTCACCCTGCGCGAAGAGGATTTCATCACCGCGGCCGAGCTGGTGGGGTGCGGCAAGATGCGGATCATCTTCCGCCACATGGTGCCGTCGTTCCTGAGCCACATCATCGCGGCCACCACGCTGGCCATCCCCGCCATGATCATCAGCGAGACCTCGCTGAGCTTTCTCGGCCTGGGCCTGCGACCGCCGGCCATCTCCTGGGGCGTGTTGCTCGAACAGGCGCAGAACATCCAGGCGCTCGCGATTTCGCCCTGGCTGCTGCTCCCGGTCATTCCGGTCATTCTTGCCGTCCTGGCGTTCAACTTCGTCGGCGATGGCCTGCGAGACGCTGCTGATCCCTATGGATGATGCCGCGCGATGGATGGCACACTATGCCAGATAACGACAAGCCGCTTCTTTCAGTTCGCGATCTGAAGACCTACTTCTTCCAGGATGAAGGCACCGTCAAGGCCGTCGATGGCGCCTCGTTCGACATCGCCCAGGGCCGGACATTGGGCATCGTGGGGGAATCCGGCTGCGGGAAGAGCGTCACCGCGCGCTCCATACTGCGCATCGTCGAGGCGCCCGGCCGCATCGTCAACGGGGAGATCTTCTGGTATGACAAGGACGGCGAGCGCACGGACCTGGCGAAGCTCAACCCGGACGGGCGGGAGATGCGCGCCCTGCGCGGCCGCGACATCGGCCTGGTCTTCCAGGAGCCGATGACCTCGTTCAGCCCGGTGCACACCGTCGGCAACCAGATGGTCGAAGCCGTCCAACTGCACCTGGATGTCTCCAAGGCGGAGGCGCGGCGACAGGCCATCGAGGCGTTGCGCCAGGTGGGCATCCCGAAGCCCGAGCGCCGGATCGACGAGTACGCCTTTCAGCTGTCGGGCGGCCTGCGCCAGCGCGCCATGATCGCGGTGGCCCTGTCCTGCGACCCCCGGCTGTTGATCGCGGACGAGCCGACGACCGCGCTCGACGTGACCACCCAGGCACAGATCCTGGACCTGCTGCGCCAATTGCAGGCCGAACGCGGGATGGCGATCATGCTCATCACGCACAACCTGGGCGTTGTGGCGGAGATGTGCGACCACGTAGTGGTCATGTACCTGGGGCGCGTCGTGGAGGTGGGTGCGGTCGACGACATCTTCCACCGCCCGCAGCACCCCTACACCCGTGCGCTGCTTCGCTCCATTCCGAGCATCGACATGACCCCGCGCGTGAAGCTGCACACGATCACCGGCTCAATCCCCCATCCCTACAACCGCCCCTCCGGCTGCCCGTTCCACCCGCGGTGTCCCGAACGCATCCGCGGCGTCTGCGAGGCGAGTGAGCCCGAACTGCGGGACCTGGGGAATGGCCGGTATGCGAGCTGTTTCTTGTATGAGCAGCCGGTCCAGGCAGCTGCTGTATGAGCGGCGGGTCCGACCGCGAGAATCGAGGCAGGGTCAACTTGAAAGCGACCGCAGACTCCAACAGGCTCCTTGAGGTCAACGCCCTCCAGAAGTTCTTCCCCATCCGGAAGGGCTTCCTGCAGAAGGTCGTCGGCCATGTCCGCGCGGTGGACGATGTCTCCTTCTACATCCGCGAGGGCGAGACGTTCTCCCTCGTCGGTGAAAGTGGCTGCGGCAAGACGACGACCTCCCGCTGCATCCTGCGCGCCGTTCATCCCACGGCCGGCCAGATCCTCTTCCGCACCGCGGCCGGCAAGGTGGTGGACGTCGCCACGCTGCCCGAGGACGAGCTCAAGCCCCTGCGCAGCGAAATGCAGATGATCTTCCAGGACCCGTTCTCGTCCCTGAATCCGCGCAT
>CAZMIS010000270.1:0-6198 GCA_964566325.1 uncultured Anaerolineales bacterium | reverse complement strand
GGGCACGTCGACGAAGGTGATCACGGGGATGTTGAAGCAGTCGCAGAAGCGGACGAAGCGCGCGGCCTTGACGCTGGCGTCGATGTCCAGCACGCCGGCCAGCACCGCGGGCTGGTTCGCCACGATGCCGACGCTGCGGCCGTCGAGCCGGGCGAAGCCGATCACGATGTTGCCCGCCCAGTTCTGCATGATCTCGAGGAACTCGCCGTTGTCGACCACCCGGCAGATCACGTCGTGCATGTCGTACGGCTTGTTCGGTTCCTCCGGGACGACGCTCTCGAGCCGATCGTCCGTGCGCAGCGGATCATCCTCCGAGCGCACCAGCGGCGGATCCTCCATGTTGTTCGAAGGCAGATACGACAGCAGCTTCTGCACCAGGAAGATGGCATCCTCCTCGCCGTCCGCCGCGAAGTGGGCCACGCCGCTGGTCGACGCGTGCGTCAGCGCGCCGCCCAGCGCCTCGAACGTCACCGTCTCGTGCGTCACCGTCTTCACGACGTCCGGCCCGGTCACGAACATGTAACTCGTGTCCTTGACCATGACGATGAAGTCGGTCAGCGCGGGCGAATAGACCGCGCCGCCCGCGGACGGCCCCATGATCATGCTGATCTGCGGGATGACGCCCGAGGCGAGCGTGTTGAGCAGAAAGATGTCGGCGTAGCCGCCGAGGGAGTAGACCCCCTCCTGGATGCGCGCACCGCCGGAGTCGCTCAGGCCGACGACCGGCGCGCCGTTCTTCATCGCCAGGTCCAGCACCTTGCAGATCTTCTCCGCATGAGCCTCGCCCAACGATCCGCCCGCGACGGTGAAATCCTGCGAGAAGACGTAAACCAGGCGCCGGTCGATCGTACCGTAGCCCGTCACGACGCCATCGCCCAAGGCCTGGCCCGCAGCGCCATCGACCTCCGCGCCGCGCGCGGTGACGAAGCGATCCAACTCGGTGAAGGAGCCCTTGTCGAGCAGCAAGGCCAGTCGCTCGCGGGCGGTCAGCTTGCCCTTCGCATGTTGGGCGCGGATGCGCTCCTCGCCGCCGCCGAGGCCGGAGGCGTTCTTGAGGTCGCGCAGACGGGCGATCTTTGCTTGATGAGCCATATTACTCCGAACGGCTGATAAGCGCGCGGGACCGGCGACCCAGGAGCCACCCGACCGCCATCACGACGATGCTGATGATCAGCGCGCCCCCGACCAGCACGATGCCGGCATCGAACCAGAAACGATCCGGGAAGATGCGGATCAGGCTGCTCGACCAGTCGAAGGTCCACGAGCCCGGCTCGAAGAAGACATCGTGCAGCGTCACGAAGAAGGTGCGCCACGAGAGCAGCACGAACAGGATGGTCGCGACCAGCAGCACGGAGCTGAGCAGGCCGCCCATGAAGATGGCCGCGTAGCCATCGGGCCGAGTGCGCCGGGCGCCCAGCAGGGCCAGCAGCCCGCCCACGACGATCAGCGCCGCGAAGGGAAGGATGCGCCACAGCGTGTCGGTGAGGAGCCGCACGTCGACCATGTGACTGACCTCGTACGGCGTGTAGAGCGGGTCATTGGAGCCCGGCAGCGTCAGCGCGGAGAACCGCGCGCTGCCCGCCTCGGGCGATTCCGCGCTGTTGTAGTAGTCGATCCACTGAAGTGCGTAGTCGACGCGCTGCTGATTCGTGAAGCCGTAGGTGTCGGGCGGGAAGTCTGGCTTGCTGTACTCCCAGCGGACGAACCACGGGTTCCACACGATGCGCAGCCACAGCAGGATGATGAACACCGGCATGGCCAGCGCGATCAGCCAGCGCAGCGCGGCGGTGATGGGTTTGCGCAAGGTACCTCCAAATCGTCGCGACGGGCGGCCGGCCGCCCCTACATCCAATGGTCGAACCAACCCAGCGTGCGGCGGACGTATTCCTCCGCCGCGACCTCCAGCCCACCGAGGTGCGCCGCGCCAGAAATGAGCCACAGCGCGGTGCGATCGGGATCGGCCTCGTCGTGAATCAGATCGTACGCTTCCTCGCTCTGCCAGGCAGGCACGTGGCCATCTTCCATCCCATGGATCAACAGGATCGGCATCCTGGGACGGTGCGCCCGGAGCATGGGGTAGAGCGTCTTGTTGCCCACGCGCTGGATCACCGGCTGGATCACTGCGTAGATCGGCTCGCCGACCAGCGGCGCGGACTTCCGGATGACGCCCTCGTAGACGCCCTTCGCCAGCAGCACCGGGCTGTCGAGCACCATGGCATCGTAGCCGCCGCCGGACGGGCGCACTGCGAGCGCCAGCCCGATCGCGGCGCCGTAGGAGTGGCCCCATAAGCCGGCCCACAGCTGCCCCTGCTCGCGGTGAAGCCACATCGCCCACCGCATGGCGTCCGAGACCTGCAACACGCCGCTGGTGTCCCACGGGCCCTCAGACCTGCCATGGCTGCGCGCGTCGACCAGGAGGAAGTTGTAGCCCCGGCGCAGGCCCTCGCGCACGACGGGCCATGCGGCGAGCGGCCCGGCCTGGGCGCCCTCGCCATTCTTGCCCACCGGCAGGCGCAGCTGCCGCCGCCCGAGCAGTGCCTGCCTGGCCATCAGCACGCCCGCGCAACCGTTGAAGCCATGGTGATGGACGATCGTGCGGTCACACGACGTGCCGTTACGATTATCGCCCCGAATCCACCAGGCGTGCAGCGCGGCGCCGTCCGCCGCGGCCAGCGTAACGCTTTCAGCGCGGGCCGCCAGGTCCTCGGGGAGATCCACGAGGACGCGCTGTGGGTGGGTGAAATAGTAGGCGGCGCCGCCCGCAGCGATGGCCGCGCCGGCGGCCTGCACGAGTAGGGAGCGGCCCAGGAGCGTGCGCGCGACGATGGAAACAGGTATCTGCATCATAGTCCAACCGGATTAACCGCGCAGATGCGCGTTCGTTGCGCCTGCGATTGTACAACGGGGAACGGCGGATGGGGAAACCGGAGCGGGTGTTGGAAGCTCAGCCGCAGAGGACGCAGAGCACGCGGAGGCTTTCTCTGTGCCCTCCGCGTGCTCTGCGGCAAACCAGCGCCGGGGCGCGGTCAGTTGTCCAGTGCGCCCTCATCGATCCAGCGCGCGATCAGGTCGATCTGCTCCTGGGGCAGCCTGGACGCCCGGCGCGGCATCTTGCCGGCGTCGATCAGCTCGTAGAGCAGGCTGCCGGCCGAGTTGCCGGGCACCACGACCGCGCCGCTCTCGCCGCCCTTCATCAGGCCGGCGTAGGTGCGCTGGTCCAGCTCGCCCTCGATCCCGTTCGCCCCGCCGTGACAGCGGATGCACGACTTCTCGAAGATCGGCATCAGGTCCTCTTTGTAGCTGACCGTCGTCCCGGCCGTTGCCGGCGCCTGGCCCGGGGCCTGACCCGGCGCCTCAGTGGCTGCGGGCGCCTCGGTCGCAGGCGGCGCGTCAGTGGCCGCTGGCGCTGCGGTCGCAGCGGGGGCTTCGGTCGCGGCAGGAGCGCTGGTCGCAGGGGGCGCCTCGGTGGCCGCCGGCGCCTCCGTCGCGGCAGGAGCGCTGGTGGCCGCCGGCGCGTTCGTCGCAGCGGGCGGCAGGGTTGCCGCGGGAGAGCTCGCCGCCGGGGCGGGCGACGAACAAGCGGTCAGCGTCACTGCGAGCAGCAACGCGGCAATCAGCACGGGCGCCGTGCGCCGCGGTATCGCTCCGGACTTGTAAGGGCTCATCGTACCTCCTGATGATGTATCAACACATCTTTGAGATACTTTATCATAGCTTAAGTCACGTTATGTGGCCAGCCATACACCGCGCGCGAATCGCTGTCGGAAGCGCGTCCGGTGGCCGAAGTGCGGCATGCGCTTGGGCGCGCGGGCCCCGTGTGCTATACTCCGCCCCCAGTCACCGGCAGTGAGGGATGGGCAGTGTTGTTCAGAAAGCCAGCGCGCGCCCGATCGACCGCGCTCGTGGTCGACGGGATCACCGTGGAGGTCGTCCGCAAGGCGATCAGGCACGTGCATCTGCGCGTCTATCCGCCCGAGGGACGGGTGCGCGTCTCCGCGCCCGCCGCGCTGGGCGATGACGCGATCCGCCAGGTGGTCGCCTCGAAGCTGGACTGGATCCGCAAGCAACAGGCGAGGCTCGCGGGCCCCGAGCCGCAGGCCGCGCCCCAATACGTCTCCGGCGAGTGCCACGAGTACGGAGGCCGCCGCTACGTGCTGAACGTAGTGTACCGCGACGGGCCGCCGGGGGTGCGCCTGCGCGACGGGACGACGTTGGATCTCTGCGTCAGGCCCGGCAGCGACGCGGCGCAGCGCGAGCGGGTGCTGCTGGGCTGGTACCGGGCACAGCTCAGGGAGCTGATCCCACCGCTGATCGCCCGGTGGGAGCCCATCCTGGGCGTGCGGGTCGCCGAATGGGGCGTGAAGGTGATGAAGACGCGCTGGGGCAGCTGCAACACGCAGGCCCGCCGCATCTGGCTCAACCTCGATCTGGTCACGAAGCCGCCCGGCTACCTCGAATATGTGGTTGTGCACGAGATGGTCCACCTGCTCGAGCGCGGGCACGGCCCGCGCTTCCGCGCGCTCATGGACCGGTTCCTGCCCGGTTGGCGGGAGACGCGGAAGGCACTGAACCTGGCCCCGCCCGGCCGCGCCGCGCGGGGAGAGTGACGCGGGCACGCGTGAGAATGGCTTCGATCATGCGGTCGCGGGACTGGACTCGGGGTACTACGTTAGCCGCAGAGCCCGCAGAGCACCCAGAGAGACCGCGGACTGCCAGCCTCCGATCCTCTCTCTGAGGACTCTGTGATCTCTGTGGCTAGAAATGCCAGCAGCACATTTGGAGCTCCCGGCTTACTGGCCGTCCGAGCCTTCGGGCGTGAGGACGACGTCACCGCCGGGGGTCAGCTGGGCCCACTGGCCGTCGCGCAGGGTGGCGAAGGCCTCCGCGCCGATGGCCACCACCGGCAGCGGCCTGGCATAGAGCACATCGGCCACGATGGCGGCGAGCGCCAGGAACGAGTCGACAGACGCGGTCAGGATGGCGGCCGGCGCAGTTCCCGCACGCACGGCCTCGAGCAACACCGCGGTGGTGGTGCTCGACCCGATGGTGTACGGGAGCGCGAGGATCCGGCCGGCTGCGACCTGGCCGGCCAGCGGATGGCGCCGGTCGATGATCTCACCCGTCGCGGAATCGTAGCCGCCCCAGAAGCTCAGCGGCGCCTTTGCGACCAGGAGCTCCCCCGCCGCAGCGCCTCCAACCAGCGGCCGCCCATGCAACACCGTCGATTCCGCGTTCATTCTTCCTCCCACAAGGACCCGTCGCGCACGACGGCGCCCGCCACCGCGGACCGGACGCAGTCGGACAGGCTGCCGTACGTCACCGTCGTGTCGAGCATGCCGGGCGCGTAATAGGCATACTTGGCCGAGTTGGTCATCAGGCAGCGCACGTCGGGGGACAGCATCGGCGTGGTGAGGATGCAGGTGTCGAGCGTGAGCTCGCCGCCGAACGCGGCCAGTGGCGCCAGCAAGCCCTCGCGCTCGGCGAGCTCCGCGACGGTGCGGCCGGTGGTGACCAGGAAGCGCGTGCGCGGGCTGCGCTTGTGACCCGACAGCAGCGGCGCAAGCTGGCGGAACTCGGCCAGCGAGAAATGCGGGCAGCCGAGAGCGACGAGATCGAGGGCGCCGGCGCCGGCCGTCGTGAGCGCGCTTGCTGCCCGGCGGAGGACGGCCATGTCCAGCACGTGGAGCTCAGACGGCACGCGGCCCTGGCACGCGGCGTCGAGCGTCGGCGCCTCCGGGGTCACGCCCACGACGTGACAGAGGGCGACCGCGCCGGAGGACGCCGCGGCTGCGCAGAGCGCCTTCAGCTGGTCCTCGTTCGGGACGACCTGCAGCCCGTCGATCGCGGGCACGCGCTCGCCCGCGAGGCGGCCCGTCACGTAGCCGAGCACCGGATAGAACTCGTCCGCGGCCTGGAGCGCCAGCGGCACCCCTTCCAGGCGGAGCACCAGGCTGGCCGCGCGGTTCTCCGTCAGGTGCAGCCCGACGGCCGGGACGCGGCCGGTGATGGCCGCACAGATGTCGAGCAGGTCCGGGTAGCGCTCGGTGCGGGCGCCCAGTACGGTGTTCGCAAAGGCGATGGCGTTGGACTCGCCCCACGCGATCTGCTGGCCGAAATGGGGCCGGGGCGCGCTCTGGTAGGGTGCGCAGGTGAAGGCGGGGCTGCAGCCGAGGGCCAGGTACGCGGCCATCTGGCGCT
>CAZMIS010000269.1:0-6278 GCA_964566325.1 uncultured Anaerolineales bacterium | reverse complement strand
CGACCACGACGTCCTTGTTGCGGAAGAAGAAGCCGTCACAGGTCGCGCAGTAGCTGACCCCGCGTCCGGTCAGGCGCTCTTCGCCCGGCACGCCCATGCGACGGGGCGAGGCGCCGGTCGCGGCGACGATGCCCTTGGTCTTGAACTCCTTGCCGGAGGCGGTGCGCACGGTGAAGGGCGGGCCGTTCACGTCGATCTCGGTGACGTAATCGATCAGCACCTCGGTGCCGAAGCGCTCGGCCTGCTTCTGCATCCGCTCCACCAGCTCGGGACCCTGGATCTGTTCGTGCCCGGGGAAGTTCTCCACCTCGGTCGTCAGCGCGATCTGCCCGCCCAACTCGTTGCCCGTGATGAGCAGAGGCCGCAGGTTGGCGCGCGCGGTGTAGATCGCGGCAGACCAGCCAGCCGGGCCGCTGCCGATGACGACCACGTTCTCGATCTCAGGCCGCGGGCCCTGCTCCACAGCATCTTCCGCTGCGGGCGTGTCATCCGCGCCGCTCATGTTCAGGTTGAAGCTCAATCCATCCAGCATGTTATCCGATCCTTCCACCCTCGTGGTTGTTGTACGTCTACAGCTCACCGGCGTGAAACAGGATGGCCGTGGCGGCCACGATCCCCGCCGTCTCAGCCCGCAGCACCCGCGGTCCCAGCGTCACCGGCTGCACGCCGTGCCGCCGCGCCCGTTCGATCTCGTCCCCGGTGAAGCCGCCTTCGGGGCCAACGAACAGTTCGATGCGGCTGCCCGCCGCCACGTTACACGCGGCGAGCACCTGCCCGAGCCGGGTGACGTGCTCGCCCTCCCATGGGATGAGGCGCAGGGCAGACGACTGCTCCCCCGCCTCGAGTGAATGCAATAGCAGTTGTGGGCGGCGCAACTCGGGCAGCCGCGGCCGCCCGCATTGCTCGGCCGCCTCCCGGATGATCCGCTCCCACCGGTCACGCCGGACCTCGATCGCCTGCAGGTCGTCGACGACGTTGCGCGCACACACGGTGGGCACGAACGCGCTGATTCCCACCTCGACGCCCTTCTGCAGCACCCAGTTGAAGTGATCGCCCTTGAGCGCGGCCTGGTGCAGCACGATGTGGACGGAGGGCTCGCCCTGGCCCTGGCTGCGCTCGAGCACGTCGAGCCGCACGCCGGCCTGATCGCTGCTCGCCACCGCGCAGCGATACACCCAACCGCTGCCGTCGAGCAGGGCCACCTCCGCGCCGGGCTGCAGGCGCAGGACGCGGCGCACCTGGTGCGCCTGGTCGCCGGTCAGGGTGACGGGCGACGCCGCCACAACCTCAGGTAAGACAAAGAATCGATGCATCGTGTATCGCCAAGAACGCAGCGCTGGGCGCGGGCCGCCACAGCCGCAGCCCTATGGCCGCAGCCACCTGCTCAAGCCGCGCGGCTCACGGTCAGCGACACCCAGTCGCCCTGGCCGAGGCGCCGCACGACGCGCAGGCCGTGACCGGCCAGATAGTCGCTCAGTTCCGGCTCGCGCGCCTCGATGATGCCGGCCAGGATCATCCGGCCGCCGGACGCCAGGTAGTCCGCCAGGCCCCGGTCGAGCAGGCTCATGATGACGTGAGGCAGGATGTTGACGAGGATCACGTCCCACGCGGGAGGGACCCCGCCGGCCGGCGCCCACAGGGGTTCGTGCTCGTTCGGGCCTGCGCTCAGCGCGACCCCGATGGGCACGGCAAGGTCGTTGAACGCCGCGTTCTCCTCCGTGGAGCGGACCGCGATCGGGTCGTTGTCGAACGCATCGACCCGCGCGGCCTGCAGCCGGGCGGCGGCGATGCTCAGGATGCCCGAGCCGCAGCCTGCGTCCAGGACCCGGCTGCCCGCGCGGATCACGTCCGCCATGCCCAGCAGGCACAGCTGGGTGCTGGGATGCAGCCCGGTGCCGAACGCCATGCCGGGGTCGAGGATGATGGGCGTCACGCCCGGCTCCACTACGGTCTCGTCACGTTCCCAGGAGGGGATAATGAGGAAGGGGCCCACGCGGAGCGGCCGGTAGCTCGCCTTCCACGCGTTGGCCCAGTCTTCCTCGGCCAGCCTCCGCACCTGGGGCTCGCCCAGCGGATAGAGCCGCCCGAGGAACCACAGCCCTTCCTCGATCTGGCGCTGCAACTCCTCAGCGGCCGCATCGCCGGTCGGGAGGTAGGTCTTGACCGTCATCACCGGCTGGTGGTCGTCGCCCACCCCGTCGAAGCCGCCGACCTCGATCACCGCGCCGCCCTGGCCGTCCGGCCGGGAGTTCAGGCGGTTGAACAGCTCGCTGACGGCTTCCGCCGCCTCGCCGTCGGCTACGACGCTGACTTCGATCCAATCCATGCTCACCCCAGCGCATTCCCGACCGAGTCGATCAACTTCTCGAAGAGGCTCCGGTTGTCCTTGCCCAACGACTCCAGCCCGAGCGACTCGCCCAGCTCGCGCAGGAGCTTCTTCTGCTTCTCGCTGAGCTTCTCCGGCACCACGAGCTTGACCGCGACCAGCTGATCCCCGCGGCGGTTGCTGCGCAGGATCGGCACGCCCTTGCCGCGCAGCTTGATCACCTCGCCGTGCTGCGTGCCTGCCGGGATGGTGATCTTGATCGACCCGTCCAGGGTCGGAATCTCGACCTCCGCGCCCAACGTCGCCTGGACGATGTTGACCGGCAGCTCCAGCACGATGTCGTTTTCCTGGCGCTGGAACATGGGATGCGGCTTGACGTTGAGGAACACGAACAGGCTGCCCGCGGGGCCGCCGCGTTCGCCCGGCTCGCCTTCGTTGGCCAGGCGGATGCGCATGCCGTCGTCCACGCCCGCGGGAATGGAGACGGCCAGGCGGCGGGTCGTGCGCACGCGCTTCTGGCCGCGGCAGTTCGAGCAGGGCGTCGTCGCGACCTCCCGCTCGCCGTTACAGCGGGGGCAGACCGTCACGCTGACGAACTGGCCCAGGATGGTCTGCTGCGCGCGGCGCACCTCGCCCGTGCCGTTGCACTGGGGGCAGCGGATCGGCTGGGTGCCGGGCTCCGCGCCCGACCCGGTGCACACGGGGCAGATCTCCATGCGCTCGATCTCGATTTCCTTCTCCGCGCCGAAGACGGCCTCCTGGAAGGAAATCTCGAGGTCGTGGCGCAGGTCCGCGCCGCGCGCGGGCCCTCGCTGCGCCGCGCCCCCGCGCATCCCGGTGAATCCGCCGAAGAATTCCTCGAAGATGTCGTTGAACCCGCCGAAGCCTGCACCCCCGTAGGGGCTGCCCCCCGCGCCGAAGCCCTGTGGGGCGGCATGGCCGTAGCGATCGTACGCGGCGCGGCGTTCGGGATCGCTGAGCATCTCGTACGCCTCGTTGATCTCCTTGAAACGCTCTTCCGCGTCCGCGGCCTTGTTCACGTCCGGATGATACTGGCGGGCGAGGCGGCGATACGCGCCCTTGATCGCGGTGTCGTCCGCATCGCGCGGCACACCCAGTACTTCGTAATAGTCTCGCTTGCTCATACGTCAACCGCCGCACATCACTTGGATGCGGCGTCCTGCTCCTTACCAGACACAATTTCCTCACCCGGTGAGTCGTCCCAGCTGATGATCCACACGCACAGGCCGGCCAGCGCGACCGTGGCGAGGATCACCGCGGCCCATTGCGACGGCTGGAAGCCCACGTTACGCGCCGAGAAGACGACGATGATCACCATCCCGACGGCCAATGCGGCCCACGAAACCAGGTTTGGATGTTTTTCCCACAGGTTGCGCATGGTCCATCTCCCATCCACCTGTCTGCCTGTGGAGACGTAGCATGCTACGTCTCTACAACGGTGACACGAAATGCTACGTCTCTACAATGGTCACACGAAATGCTATGTCTCTATATCCGCCGGCCGAACACGCGATCGCGGCGCCGGCGAAAGCCCAGGCGGCGATAGAACCCCTCGGCAACCGCGGCGTCTTCATCTATACGGATCAGCAGCCGATTCGGTTCAGCCGCCACGACGGATGCACGGGGCAGCGGCAGCCCCAGCGCCAGCCACGCGCGGAGCACAAGCAACTCCGTCTCGACGAGCGATCCATCGGTCGGCACGACCCGATGGGCGGCCGCGATCATCTGCGCTTCCGGCATCTGGTTGAGCCGCCGGCGGCGCACCTCCTCCGCGCTCATGCCTCGGGTGGCGTGCAGCCGGGCCAGTTGCTCTTCCTCGCTGCACGTAGCCACCCAGATCTCGTCGCAGAGGGTCGCGCTGATGCCGGCCTCGATGAGCTTGATCGCCTCGATCACAAACGCGGGCGCAGTGCTGGCCGCCACCCGCCCCCGGATCGCGTCCGCCACGGCCGGGTGGACGATGTGCTCCAGCCGCGCCAGCGCCTCGGGATCCGAGAAGACCTGCCCACCCAGTTTGCGCCGGTCGATCAGCCCCCCGGCCGTCAACAGATCGCGGCCGAACGCGTCGAGAACCCGCTCGTACGCTGCGCCCCCGGGCGCCATCACCTCATGTGCGACGAGGTCTGCGTCGACCCCCTCTGCGCCCAGCTCCTCCAGCGTCTCGCGGATGTGGCTCTTGCCGCAGCCGATGCTGCCCGTCAGGCCGATGACGTAGGGCCTCATGTCAGCGCGGCCCATTCGGTCATCTCCCGGTGCAGCTCGTCCTCCAGCTGCTGGTACGCTACCCCCAGGCGCTGCACCCTGCCGACGTCGCCGGCCAGGCTGGCGCGCTCCAGGTCCGCGCTGATGTCGCCCAGCTTCCGCTCGATCTGGTGGATGTGCGCCTCGATCGCGTTGGCGGCCTCCATGCGCTTCTCCGCGGCCTTGCGCTGGCGGCGCTCCTCGCGCGCCCGCTCACGATCGTAATCGGCCGCTGCGTCTGCGTCGGGCGCCTTGTCCTTCGCGGCGGCTTCGTTCTCGGCTGCGCGCAACGCCTGGTACTCCGCGTAGTTGCCCTTGTACACGCGCATCTCGTCGCCGTCGACACGCCACACCTGCGTCGCCAGTGCCTGCACCAGCCACCGGTCGTGCGTCACGAGGAGAATGGTGCCGGGAAACTGCCCGAGCACCTGCTCCAGGATCTCCTGCGTGTCCAGGTCGAGGTGGTTGGTCGGCTCGTCGAGCAGCAGGAGATTGGCGCCCTGCAGCGTCATGCGCGCCAGCGCCACCCGGCTGCGCTGGCCGCCGCTCAGGGTGCCGATGGTCCGGAAGACGTCATCGCCGCGAAACAGGAACTGCCCCAGGAAGTTGCGCGCCTGGGCCAGCGGCAGGTTGCGCACGTCGAGAATGGCGTCCAGCACCGTCTCGTCCGGATCGAGTCCGGCCTGTGCCTGCGCCAGGTAGGCCACCTCCACGCTCGCGCCGAACCGCACCTTCCCCTGTAATGGCGACAGATCGCCGAGGATCGTCTTGAGCAGCGTCGTCTTGCCCGCGCCGTTCGGACCGATCAGCGCGACGCGGTCGCCGCGACGGATCTCCGTGTCCTCCGCGTAAAAGAGCGGCCGGTCGTAGCCGACGGCCAGGTTCTTCGTCGCCAGGACCAGGTCGCCGGAGCGGATCTGCGTGGTCAGCCCGAGCCGGATCTGTTGCTGATCCTGCGGCCGGTCGAGCGCCTCATCGCGCAGGAAGCGCTCCAGCCGCGTCCGCCGGCCCTGGGCCTCCTTGGTGCGCTGCCCGGCCAGGTTGCGGCGGATGAACTCCTCGGTCTTCTCGATGAACTCCTGCTGCGACTCCCATTCGATCCGCTGGCGGTCGAGGCGCATCTCCTTCTGGACGCGGAACGACGAGTAGTTGCCGCGATATGCCTCGAGCCGGCCGAAGTTCATGTCCCAGATGCGGTTAGCCACCTTATCGAGGAAATAGCGATCGTGCGCGACCACCACCAGCCCGCCCCGCCAATGCAGGAGCGTCTCCTCGAGCCACTCCACGGCCTCCAGGTCCAGGTGGTTCGTGGGCTCGTCCAGCAACAGGACGTCCGTCTCCTGGAGGATCAGCTGAGCAAGCAACGCGCGCGTGCGCTCCCCCCCGCTCAGGTGCGCCAACGGCTTCTCGTGCTGGTCCTCGTTGAACCCCAGGCCGCCCAGGACCTGGCGGATGCGCGTCTCGTAGTCGTAGCCGCCCGCAACTTCAAACGCCGCCTGCGCCTGGCCGTACGCGTCCAGCAGTCCCTCGTACTCGTCCGAGCCATCGTGCGCTGCGCCGGCGAGCCGGTGCTCCATCTCGCGGAGCGCCGCGGCCTGGCCCTGCAGGTGCGCGAAGACCTGCATCATGGCGGAGTGGAGGGTCAGGTCGCTCGCGGGCGGGGGATCCTGGGGCAGATAGCCCACCGTGA
>CAZMIS010000268.1:0-6292 GCA_964566325.1 uncultured Anaerolineales bacterium | reverse complement strand
GCGAACACCCTGGCAGTCTCCCCGCACCGCGAATTGCTGGTCGTTCAGTTAGATTGAATAAGAAGATACCACATGACATGCCGAATGTACAAACGGATTTTCACGGCAGCCCGTTCGGGGCGCTGTGCCCGCCAGCCACGGCGTGGGTGTCGAGCCGTATCTGCGGAAGGCAGGCCTGCAGCCGCTCGGGCCGCGGCGAACCCTGGGCCGGCAGGGCTTCGCACACGGCGGTCGCGTCTTCGATCAGCTGCTTCACGTCTACGCCCTGGCACACATCGGGGAGGCGGTGGAGCTTGGGCAGGCCGCGGCGGAAGACCTTCAGCGCACCGAGCAGATTTTCGTTCCGCAGGTGGTGGAGTGCCACGCCGACCTGCAGGATGCCCTGGTAGAGGCTGCGCACTGCGCGCGGCTCGGCGATCCAGAGTGCTTCGAGCGTCTCGTGGCACTCCCAATATTCCCCGCGGTTGAACTGCTCGATGCCGCGGATCAGGCCGGGGGGCGGCGGCTCATCGCAGCCGGGCATGAGTGCGGCGCTGCACACGGCGGCCGGCTAACGGCGCCGGACGCGGTACGCGCAGAACGACTCGCCGTTCATGATGTGATGTTCGCGCGTCACCTCGGCGTCGGGCAGCACCGCCTGCAGGAACGTCAGCTCGGAGCCGCAGGCTGCACGGAATTCCTGCGCCACGTCGTGCACCGCGCAGTTGTGCTCGCGCAGGAAGAACGTGTCGCCGTCCACCTGTTCCCATTCGGCGAGGTAGCCCTCGTCGCTCAGGATGTCGGCGAGCCCGGAGACGCGCACGGCCAGAGACCCGTCCCCGATACGCGCCTTTGCCTGGCGAATCCGGCGCTGTGCACGCTGATTGAACAGCTGGATCACCTGTTGGTCGTCTTCGGCGGAGAGATAGCCCAGCAGTTCCCTGGCCAACCCCGCGTAGTTCTTCGGGAAGAGGTTCTCGGCCTCTGGGCTGAGACGGTAGACGTACGACGGCCGGCCCTTGCCGCGCTGAACCAGCTCATAGCGCACCATGCGATCGCGCTCGAGCATCGTCAGATGGCGGCGCACACCCATGCTCGTAATCCCCAGCATGTCGGCCAGCTCGGCCGCGGTCAGGTGGCCGTTCTGCTTGAGCGCAAGAATGATTCGCCGCCGGGTCGGCTGCAGTTCGTCCGTGGATGGTGATCGTAGATCGGTCATGGCTGCAGGATAACACAGGAGGCCGATTAAGACAACTTGCTAGCATTTATAAGCAAGTTTGTTTGCCAGGTTGTCCCCCAGGGTGTTTGACGCACCGCGGTTCCGGGGGTACACTGGGAGTTCCACCGGCACCGTATGGTTTATCTCTTGTGAGGAACGGACGCATGAGCACCACCGACGGCGAGATCATCGCCATCATCCCGGCTTACAACGAAGCGCGTTTCATCGGCGACGTCATCCGGACCGCGCTGCAGTACGTTCCAGTCGTCGTGATCGATGACGGCTCGACAGATGGAACGGGCGCGGCTGCCGCCATGGCGGGCGCGAAGGTGGTGGCCCATGTGCAGAACCAGGGGAAGGGCAAGGCGCTGCTCACCGGGTTCGACTATGCCGTCGGACGGAAGGTGGACGCGGCCATTACCCTGGACGCGGACGGCCAGCACGACCCCCATGAGATTCCGCTCTTCATCGACGCGTTCCGCGCAGGCGAGGGCGACATCATCATCGGCAAGCGGCAGTACAGCCAGATGCCCGCCAAGAGCCAGATCGGCAATCGGGTCGGGTCGTTCCTGCTCAGGCTGGCCATGGGGCGCCCGATTCCCGACAACCAGAGCGGCTACCGGCTGTTCAGCCGGGAGGCGATGGAGAAGGTCCGGCCCACCAGCACCCGCTTCGAGGCCGAAGTCGAGATGCTGCTGCGCGCGGATCTGGCCGGCTTGAAGGTCGGCTGGGTGCCCATCAAGACCATTTACAACGAGAAGAAGAGCCACTTCCGCCCCGTGCAGGACAGCGCACTGTTCTTCAAGATGGCGTGGCGCATCTGGCGCGCGCGGCTGCGCGGGAGCTTCGACTGATGCACACGCTGCTGGGCATCCTGAGCCTGGTCGGAGCCGTCGCCTTCCCGATGGGCCTCCTTGTTTGGCTGGCCCTGCGCATGAACCGGAAGCCGGCCCTTTCTTCGAACCGGCTGGGCCTGATCCTGGCGTTCAACGGGGTGCTTCCCGTTGGGTTAGTGCTGTTTGGCCTGGGCTTGCTGGCGCCGGAGTTCGGGGCGCTGAGGTGGGTGCGCATCGGCGCAGCGGCCGCGTTGGTGGGGTCACTGTTGCTCCTCCTTGCGTGGGCCCTCGATGTGAGAAAGCGGAGCATCTGATGAGCGACGAACTGGCAGCTTACGTCTTCGAGGTGGCCGATTGGGGCTGGATTGCGGTCGCCGCATCGGAGCGCGGACTGCGCACCCTGATCCTGCCGCGACGGTCGCGGGAGGAGGCTGTCGATGCCTTGCGCGGCCATTATCCCGATGCCCCCATGGCATCCGACCATCCGCTCCTCCTGGAGACGGAACGCCAGGTCACGGCCTATCTGCGAGGCGAGTTGACCGAGTTCACCCTGCCGTTGGACCTGCGCGGGCACACGTCCTTCGCGCTCTCCGTCTGGGCCGCGGCCGGCAGGATCGGCTATGGCGAGACCCAGGTGTATCGCTGGGTGGCCGATCAGCTCGGGGGTGAGCCGAAGAGCGGCGGCATCTACCAGGCCGTCGGCTCTGCGCTCGGCGCCAATCCCGTGCCCCTGGTGATCCCTTGCCACCGCGTGATCGGGTCGGACGGCTCGTTGACCGGATACGCGGGAGGGCTGGACATGAAGGCGCGCCTCCTGGCCATGGAGGCCGGGCAGGGGATGCTGGCGTTCTGAGATGCGCATCGCTGTTCTCGGAGACATCCACGGCAACCTGCACGGGCTCGAGGCGGTGTTGGACGATCTCCGTAAGGAGCGGCCCGACGCGCTGGTCGTGTCCGGCGACCTGATCTACAAGTTCCCCTGGGGCGCCCAGACAGTTGATCTGCTTGCCGCGATGCCGTGCCAGGCCATCCTGGGCAACGCGGAGCTCTACGTGCTGCTCTGGGACACGCCGCTCTGGCCCGCACACTGGCACGAGCCGCTGCTGATCGAGTTGGTGCAATGGGAGCGGGAGCAGCTCGGCCCCGACCGGTTGCGCTGGCTGGGGTCGCTGCCCGAACACGTCGCACTCAGCGCGGGCCGGCTGGAGGACCTGCTCATTGTGCACGGCGTTCCGGGCAATCCGTTTCTGCCGTTTCTGCCCCGGCCCGGCGAGGATCGCGCGCCGTGGGTGCAGACCGATGCCCGCGTGCAGCAGCTGCTCCGCGCGTCCGACGCCGACGTCGTCGTCTGCGGCCACACGCACGCCATGTTCCGGCGCACGGTGCCCCGCGCCGGCGGCGGCGAAACGGTGATCGTCAGCCCCGGCACGGTCAGCTATGGCCGGGGCCGCGACAAGGTCGCCGGGGCGGCGGAGTATGCGCTGCTCGACTGGAGCCAGGCCGGCGGCTGGCAGGTCACCGTCCGGCGTGTGGGCTATGACCTCGGGAAGCTGCATCGTGCATTGTTGGCGTATCGCGGCGATTTCCCCGTCGCCGAAGCCATCGCCAACCGGATGCGGCCCCCGGGCGCGGAGCTGGTGCCGGGGCGCAGTCCTGACTTCATTCGCTGGCGCTGGGGCGATGCGCCGGACTGGTGGGAGGATCGCGACGACTTGCCCGAGTGGCGCCGGCTGCGCGGCGAGCCCGATTAGCTGCCTTTTCTGTCCATTCTCACGCTCCGGAATATCGGAGCGTTGCAGTCAATATCGCAGCCAACAAGGAGGGATATATCATGAGTGAGTTGAGAATCGTTGCAGACCTGATGGCCGTGGCCGCGCGCACCGCGCCCAAGACCAAGGGAGAAGACTGCCTGGTCATCAAGGTCGTCGAAGGGGCCGAGGTCCAGGACCTCGCACATAAGATGGCCGAGTTCGGCGTTCGAACCGGGAAGAAGAACTTCGACCGCGATGGCCGCAATGTCGCGGGATCGGACTGCGTGGTGTTGATCGGCATCAAGAACGCCACCACGGCCGGCCTGCATTGCGGCGCCTGTGGCGTGGAGATCTGCGAGTTGCTGCCCGTCAACAGCGTCGAGGGGGAGTTCCGCGGTCCGAACTGCGCCTACCGGCTGCTCGATATGGGCATCGCCCTGGGTTCGGCCGCCAAGATGGCCGGGCTGCTCAACGCTGACAGTCGCATCATGTATCGGGCCGGCGCGGTCGCCCGCGAGATGGGCCTGATCGATGCAGACTTCGTCATGGGCATCCCCATCAGCGCTACCGGCAAGAGCATCTACTTCGACCGGTAGCCCCTTTATTGCTTATGCAAAGTGAGTGTGCTAGAATGGCCGCCGCATGACCGTATCGCGATATCACCAATGCTGTTGTTGATCACAAGGGAGACCTCGCCAATGGATGCCAACATCCAGGATTTCCTCAATCATCTCGCTGCCGAGAAGGGCAGCTCCGATAATACGGTGGCTGCCTATCGCAACGACCTGACCCAGTTTCAGGACTTTGTGTCGAGGCAGGGGCGCCTGCAGGATGGCGGCTGGGAAGATCTCACCCGAGACGACCTGGTCAACTACATCCTCTGGTTGAAGGAGCGGGAATACGCTTCGGCAACCGTGGCCCGGAAGGTGGCAGCCATGAAGTCCTTCTGCGGCTACCTGGTGCGTTCCGATGCCATTGAGGACAATCCGGCGGAAGAACTCGATTCGCCCAAGGTCAAAAAGCAGCTGCCGACTGCACTCAGCACCGACGAGGTGGAAGCTTTGTTGGCTCTGCCCGCGCAGAACGGCGAGTCGCCCAAGGCATTGCGCGACACGGCGCTTCTCGAGATGCTGTACGCCACGGGGATGCGCGTGAGCGAGGTGGCAGGGCTCACCCTGGAAGACCTGGACCTTGGCGCGGGCACGGTGCGCTGCATGGGGAAGGGGAGCAAGGAGCGCGTCATGCCACTGTATGAGGAGGCCTGCTCAGCCATCTCCACGTACCTGGAGAATGGGCGTCCCAAGCTGGCCAGCCACCATCAGGACGAGCGCACCCTGTTTCTCAATCCGCGCGGCGAGAAGCTGACCCGGCAGGGCTTGTGGCTGATCATCAAGGGCTATGCCCGGCAGTTGGGGCTGGAGGACCGGGTGACGCCGCACACGCTGCGCCACTCGTTCGCCACCCACATGCTCAACGGCGGGGCCGGCCTGCGCGAGGTCCAGCGGCTGCTGGGCCACGCCAACATCTCGACGACGCAGGTGTACACGCACATCACGCGCGAGCGGCTGCGCGAGGTGTACGACGGCGCCCATCCGCGCGCCTAGTGGAAGGCTCGGAGCATATGGAACACGAGGTTTTTACGAGCGAGCAATACGCTGAAATCGCCCGCTTCCTTGAGTCCCGCACCGCCCACCGGCCCACCGTGGGGCTGATTCTTGGATCCGGCCTGAATGCACTGGCCGACGAGGTCGCCGATGCGGATCGGATCCCCTATGCTGAGATCCCAGGCTTCGTCGCGCCATCGGTCCAGGGCCACAAGGGCCAATTGGTCTTCGGGAACCTTGCCGGGCAGGAAGTAGTCTTGATGCAGGGACGCGCGCACGCGTACGAGGGCCATTCGCCCCAGCGCGTCACGCTTCCCGTCCGGGTGATGGGCGCGTTGGGCGTGCGGACTCTCATCGTCACCAACGCGGCCGGCGGGGTCAACCCGGCGTACCGGGCGGGGGATCTGATGCTGATCACCGATCACATCGGGCTGATGGCGATGGTCGGCGCAAATCCGCTGTGGGGTCCGAACGACGATTCTCTGGGGCCCCGGTTCCTGGCGATGAACGCCGCGTACGATCGGGAGCTGCGCCGGCTTGCGCTCGCGGTCGCGGCCAGGGAGGGCATTGCGCTGCAGCAGGGCGTCTATGCCGGGCTGGGCGGGCCGACGTTCGAGACGCCCGCAGAAGTCCGCTTCCTGCGCATGATCGGGGCGGATGCCTGCGGCATGTCGACCGTCCCCGAGGTGATCGTGGCGCGCCACATGGGGCTGCGCGTGCTGGGCATCAGCGGCATCACCAACGCCACGATCGCAGACCCTGACAGCAACGAAGTGGCCGACCACGAGGAGGTGCTCCTGGCGGGTCGGGAGTTGACGCCGAAGCTGATGAGACTGGTGCGCGGTGTCTTGGAGGGGCTGCCGGGTTAGCGGCAAGCATGGCGGTCATTGTCGAGTTCATACG
>CAZMIS010000267.1:0-6297 GCA_964566325.1 uncultured Anaerolineales bacterium | reverse complement strand
TGACCGATCCGGCTGTCCACCGAGATGGTCATCGTGCTGGACGAGGCGCGCAGCATCGCGGAGGCTGCCGGCGAAATGCAGGTGGGCACGGAGCATGCCCTGGGCGGACTGGGCGAGCGCGGGGTGGGCACGGCGGGCATCCTGCGCCGCTACGGGATCTCGCGGGAGACGCTCGCCGCGCGGCTGGCCAGCCAGGCGCAGACCCGGCGCGTCTCGAGTCACGACCAGGTCGAACAGGCCAAGGCCGGCGAGGGCGCGCCGGTGTTCGTGCGCCAGGAACTCATGCATGACCTGCTCGGCCTGCTGACCCTCGCTAATCACCGCCACGTCATCCTGGTGGGTGATGCGGGCGTCGGGCGCCGCTCGTTGGTCCAGGGACTGGCGCTGCTGATGGCGGAAGGCAAGGGCCCGACCGGGCTTCAGAACCTCGTCACGGTGTCGGAGCACGCACTGCTGATCGATCCCGAGAAGGCGATTGACAGCGCCCAGCAGCAGGCGCGGGACGGAATCGTCTTTATTCCCAACGTCGAGCGGTTCTTCAGCGGGGCGTCCACTACGGCGGATTTTCCGAAGGCGACGCGGCTGGTGCAGCGCGCCTTCCTGAACGTCCTGCCGGTCGTCATCGCCAGCACGACCGATGCTGCATGGAACGACCGCCTGGTGTCGAACAACACCGTCCGCGAGAACAGCCACCGCCTGCGCGTGCCGGAACCGTCGGCCGAGGAGACCATCAAGATCCTCGCGGTGCACAAGTCCCGCCTGGAGCACGACTACGGCGTCACGATCCAGGAGGAGGCCCTCTCTGCCGCAGCAAACATGGCGAAGCGCTACGTCGCCGGCATGCCGCTGCCTGCGTCGGCGCTGGCCGTCATGCATCGCGCAGGCGCACTGCTCAAGCTGGCGCGCCAGTCGACCGTGAACCCACAGGGCGACGGCAAGTCAACTGACGGCCAGCCTGTGCCAGGCCAGCCAGCGCCAGGCCAGCCTGCCGCGGCGGCCGCGGCCGGGGCCGCGCTGGACGTGGTCCTGGACGCCGACGATGTCGCAGTGGCCGTCAGTGCGATGACGAGCATCCCGGTCAGCAAGTTGGGGTTGGACGAACGCACCCGCTACGCGCGCATGGTCGACGCACTGCACCAGCGCATCATCGGCCAGGACGAAGCGGTGTTGGCGGTCAGCCGGGCAGTGAAGATCGCGCGTGTCGGGTTGAAGGATCCGAAGCGGCCGATCGGCTCGTTTCTGTTTCTCGGCCCGACCGGCGTCGGCAAGACGGAGCTGGCAAAGGCCCTGGCCGAGTTCATGTTCGGGTCCGAAGATGCAATGGTCGTGCTCGACATGAGCGAGTACCAGCAGGACCACACGGTCAACCGGCTGATCGGCGCCCCTCCGGGCTACATCGGCTTCGAGGCGGGCGGCCAGCTGACCGAGAAGGTGCGCCAGCGCCCGCACACAGTCGTGCTCTTCGACGAGGTGGAGAAGGCGCACTCGCGCGTGCTGGACGTCCTGCTGCAGATCATGGAGGAGGGCCGGCTGACCGACGCGCAGGGCCGCGTCACTTCCTTCAGCGAAACGGTGATCATCCTCACCAGCAACCTGGGTTCCGAGCACCTCGACAAGCCGATAATGACGGACGAGATGCGCGAGGAGGTGCTGGGCGTCATGCGGAAGGCGCTGCGGCCCGAGTTTCTAAATCGCCTGGATGAGATCATCATGTTCCTGCCGCTCTCGCCGGATCAGTTGGCCCAGATCCTCGATCTGCAACTGAAGAAGGAGATCAAGATGCTCAGGGATCAGGGCGTCGCGCTCGAGATCTCCGATGCGGCGAAACGGTGGCTGCTGGATCAGAACGACCATCCTGAGTGGGGGGCCCGGCCGCTGCGCCGGATCATCCAGAAGAACCTGCGCGAGCCATTGGCCGATTGGCTGCTGACGGCCGCGCCGGAAAAGGGCGCGGAGGTGGCCGTCGACGCAAACGACGACGGGCTCGCGTTCACCATGCGCGATGCGCGGCAGGCTTCGACAGCGCAGTAGCTGGGCGCGCGGCGGTCCGGCGCCAGAGCGAGTCTTCTAGACCGCTCTGCGCCGGACGTAGGTAGGCATGCGCTGGGAGCTGAAGTTCGCGTGCGTCCAGTCGGTGGGGATGGCCTCATCCGGCAGGGCGGACTGCCGGCGGATCGCGACAAGGGTCACATCATCATATTGCGTCGCGCCCTGGGCAAATGAATCGAGCGCATCCATGATGCCGCGGATGACGGCGCGTGCGCTCTGCCCGGCATAATCGATCAGGACCTGCTGCAGCCGATCCTCTCCGAAAGGCTCCTCCGCCTCGTCGATCGCATCGGTCACGCCGTCTGAGTAGAGCAACAGCATATCCCCAAGGCCGAGAACGAGTTCCCGTTCTTCGAGCTCGATCTGTTCGAACGCGCCCAGCACCAGCCCGCGGGCCGGCGCCTCCCGGACCTGGCCGGACGCAGCGGTGCACACCAGCGGCCGATTGTGCCCCGCATTCGCGAACACCATTCTTCCGGTTGTGAGATCGAGGGTGAGGTAGCACGCGGTCAGGAACATGTCCGTCTGGCTGTCGCCGAGGATCATACCATTGGCGCGGATCAGCACCGAGGCCGGCCGCCGGCCGCTCAGCGCGCTGGTCCGGATCACCGTGCGGCTCAGCGCCATGTAGAGCGCCGCGGCCACGCCCTTGTCCGCCACATCCGCGATGACCACCCCGAGACGCAACGGCGTTCCCGGCAGGTAGAAGTAATCGTAGAAGTCGCCGCCCACCACCTGCGCAGACCGGTAAGTTGCGGCGAAATCCCATCCGGGCACCTCGGGCGCCTCGCCAGGCAGCAGGCTGAGCTGGATCTGGCGCGCCATCTGCAGCTGCTCGGCCAGGTGCTCCTGGCTCGACAGGTGGGGATGCCAGCGCTCGTCGACGATGGCGAGCAACCGCGAGCGTTCCACTGCCATCGATAGCTGCCGGCCTGCGTGGGTCAGCAGCGCGAGCGCGGTGGGTGAGAACGGCGCACCATCGCCTGCAACGACGTTGAGGATGCCGAGCACCATGTCCCCGGCCCGGAGAGCGGTCGAGGCGTGGATGCAGCTCGTACCGGCCTCCAGCGAACCAAGCGCCTCATCCCGGCCCGATGCCCGCGCGATCGCCGTGAGGCGGCTGCATTCGACGATGTTGAAGGCATCACTCAGCTCTGCGTTCAGGCACCGGCGCTGGCATTCGCAGAGATCGTCCCAGCCGCCGGACGGCCCGGGAGACATTTCGGCCGGAAGGCCGCAGTGCGCCGCGAGAACAAAACCGGAACCGAAGCGCCGGTCATGCGCGGCAGGGTCGGCGAGCAGGATCCAGCCCGTACGCTGGCCCATGAGACGGAGCACCAGCTCGAGTGCGCGCGTGAGCGCATGCTCGAAATTCTCCGGCGCCAGGAGCAAATCCGCTACCTCTGTCAGGCCCCTGAGGCTCTCGCCCAAGCGCTCATCGCAAGGGTCGGACATACTTGTCAACCTTGAATCGCTGCAGGGTCACGTCCCCCTGCGGAGCAATGCCCGCTTTCATCCGCGCATAGCGCACCTGCGTCTCTGCCGTGTCGATCCCTTCGATGTCCGGAAGCAGCAGGCCGCGCCGCCACCCCTGTTGAACGATGACCCCGTAAACGGCAGGATCGAGCTCGGCGATCGACTCAATCGGCTCGGGTGGATGCAGCACGCTGACATCGATGGTCAAGTCGTGCAGCTCGCCTGGGTTCACAGGAGGAAAGCGGGGATCGCGGGTGGCTGCCGAGATGGCGTTGTTAATGACTTCCTTGACGATCGAATCTTCTGCCGGCTGGATCGTGCCGATGCAGCCGCGCAACTGGCCGGAGCTGGCCGTGTGCAGCGTTACGAACACGCCGGCTTGTGTTTCGCTGATCCCGGCCGGCGCTTCGTCGGGCCGCAACCGGCGATGGCTGCGCACATACAGCTCGATGGTCGTACGAGCCAGTTGCACCAGGGGGTGCTCGTCTGCCATATGCGCCTCCGCGGGGCTCGAAACGCCCCTCAGATGTCGCTCACGCCGCCAGTTCGCCGATCAGCGCCGGCTCTGCCCACACTGCCCAGGCCCACGGATGCCGGCCGAGGCCGTCGGTGGCAAAGGCCAGCTCCAGCATGCTGCCCGCCTGAAACGGAAGCTGCACCAGGGCCGGTTCCCAGCGGTTCGGCCAGTTAGCCCGGCTCCAGATCTGCCAGCCGTCGACCCGGATCCGGAAGGCGATCAACTGATCCTCGCCCTGCGCGCCGTCCCGGATGCCGGTGGCGAACTGGAGGCGCAGGTTACGAATGCCTGCCGGCACCGGCACGTGGAACGTGACCAGCGCCTCGCCGGTGACCGGCGGATGCTGCCAGAGGGCTGGCCTGGCGAATCCGCCCGCAGTGGCGATGGCCACCTTGACTTCCATGCCCGCGGGATCTTTGGAGGAAGAGACGCTGGCCTCATCGAAGTGCTCGAGGAAGCTGTACTGCCAGGGTCGTCGTCTGGCCGCGTCTTCTTCGCGGGCCTGCTCCTGGCGCCACGCCAGGAAGCGCAGAAAGTCGCGCACAAGCGCCTTGTCACCCTGCGATAGCCCTGCGATCTTCTCCTGCAGGTCATCCATCGTTGCGTCGCTCATGTTCGCTCCCCATGGGAACCACAACTGATCCTCAGAACCACTCACCGCCGAACCGGGATGCTCGTGCCTCCATGGGGCCTATTTGCGCCTCCGGGGCAGCGAGCTCAACGGTGCCATTATACCACGGATGACGGGCCACTGGGGCGCGACCCTCCCGTTAACGCCGGCAGGCGCTGCGTCCGTTTCCGGACAGCAGCGCCTGCCTTCAGGGTCAAACCCGGCTTCCTCAGCCCAAATCAGCCAAGCTTCTGGCGCAGAATGGGTTCCAGGCTGGGCTGCCCGATGATCTGCAGCTCGTAGCTGACGCGCTGGACCGGATGGTAGATCTTGGCGACGCGCGTCAGGTCGATCGGCGTGGCGGAAATCACCAGGTCGCACGGAACGCGGCGGATGGTCTCCTCCAGGTCGTGGACCTGCTCGCCGCCGTATCCCATTGCCGGGAGGAGCGTGCCGATTGCAGGGTACTTCTCGAACGTTTCGGTGATCGTCCCGACGGTGTAGGGCCGCGGATCGATGATCTCAGAGGCGCCGAAGCGATGGGCCGCCACGATGCCGGCGCCGTACTTCATCTCGCCATGGGTGAGCGTGGGGCCGTCTTCGATCACGAGCACGCGCTTGCCCCGGATGGCGTCGGGATCGTCGACGAAGATCGGCGAAGCCGCCTCGATGATCACCGCACCCGGATTGACCGCGGCCGCGCTATCGCGCACCGCACTGATGGGCTCGAGGTCGGCCGTGTCTACCTTGTTGATGATGATGACGTCGGCCATGCGGAAGTTGGCTGAACCCGGCCAATAGGAGAGCTCGTGCCCGGCACGATGCGGGTCGGCCACGACGATGTGGATGTCCGGCTTGTAGAACGGCAGGTCGTTGTTGCCGCCGTCCCACAGGATCACGTCCGCCTCCTGCTCCGCCTGGCGCAAGATGGCCTCGTAGTCGACGCCGGCATAGACGACGATGCCCCGGTCGATGTGCGGCTCGTACTCCTCGCGCTCTTCGATCGTCGTCTCGTGCAAGTCGAGATCGGAGTACGACGCGAAACGCTGCACGCGCTGCTTGACGAGATCGCCGTAGGGCATCGGGTGGCGGATCGCCACGACCTTCTTCCCCATCTCCTGAAGCATGCCGGCGACGTAGCGGGTCGTCTGCGACTTGCCGCTGCCGGTGCGCACGGCGCATACGGCGACGACGGGCTTGTTGGACGCCACCATGGTGTCCCTGGGCCCCATCAGGCGGAAGTCAGCGCCCGCGGCAATGACGGTCGCGGCCTTGCCCATCACGTACTGGTGTTGGACGTCGGAATAGGCGAACACCACCTGGTCGACGCCCAGAATCCGGATCAACGTCGGCAGCTCGCTCTCCGGGTAGATCGGGATGCCGTTCGGATAGAGCGCGCCAGCAAGCTCCGCGGGATACCGGCGACCCTCGATGTTGGGTATCTGGGTCGCGGTGAAGGCGACAACCTCGTACGCCTCATTATCGCGGAACACCATGTTGAAGTTATGGAAGTCGCGACCCGCAGCCCCCATGATCAAGACACGCAGCTTTGACATGACTCGTTCGCTCCTTAGGAATTGCTCTTTGTCCGCGGCCGGTAGACCGCGCGCGCCATCAATACACCGAGAAAGTACAGCATGATGAG
>CAZMIS010000266.1:0-6308 GCA_964566325.1 uncultured Anaerolineales bacterium | reverse complement strand
CGCCACCACCGAGAACGTGATCGCGTCACGATCGCGGACGCCGGATCGCCTACCGGCTACCGCCCGATCGATGACGCGATCACGTTCTCGGTGGTGGCGGGCGAGTCGGTTGCCTTGGATCTTGGCTATGAGTTGGAGGCGACGCCGACGCCGGAGATCAGGCGCCTGTACCTGCCGCTCCTGCTGCCGTAGGATACGCCTGGCTGCGGGCCCGACGGCTGTCTGCGTCCCATCCGGCCTTCAGACCTCGGCCGGGTCAAAAGGCGACACGCTGTTACGCCGGGGGAGATGTGAAAGAAGCTTCACATTCTCCCCCGGCGGCTTTTCATGCCACTTTCATGCCGGGCCGGTATCTTGCAGGCGGCAGTCTCGGATGGCTTGCGCTCCACCCGCCCAGGGTGTAGTGGGATGAAGCCAGCACACTGACACCCTTGAGCGAGCAGATCACCTTGATTATGAGAACCTCATCGAATGATGCCGCGGGCGGGCTGGATCCTGCCTGCTGTCCGGCGCGCCGCGGGCGACACGCCGGCCCGGGTCAGGCCTGGAAAACCCGCCATGTCGCCAGCATCGGGATGATCCTGCTCTGCGTTGCGTTGGCTGCAGCGTTGAGCGATGCCGCCCATGCGGTCTCGCTTCCGGGTCAGGAAGGCCGGTCGGGAGCGCCCGCGCCGGCTCCGCTGGCGATAGCACCGGCAGCCGAGGAGACGCCGATCGAGACCCCGACGCCGACGCAGACGCTGACCGAGACCCCGACCGAGACGCCCACTGAGACGCCGACCGAAACGCCAACAGCCACCCCGACCGAGACGCCGACCGAAACCCCAGCTGAGACGCCAACCGAGACCCCGACCGAAACCCCAACTGAGACGCCAACCGAGACCCCGACAGCGACGTCGACGCCTACGGAGACACCGTCCCCCACACCGACCGGGACCGCCACGCCGACGCCGTTTCCCGCCGTGAACGGCTGGGAGATCGTGCGGGAGGACCCGGGTGTGTACTGGCGCGACATCCATTTCACCGATCGCAACACCGGCTTCGTCGTCGGCGGCCCGGGGCCAGACTGGGCCGCGGAAGGCGCCGGCTCGCTGCTCAAGACGACCGATGGCGGCCTGACCTGGACGCGCCAGGTACTGGATACGGTCGCGTGGATGGATGGCCTGGACTGCAAGAGCAGCAGCGCCTGCTGGATCGCGGGCAAGCGGGGAATCATCCAGCGAACCCAGGACGGGGGCGCGACGTGGCAGGCCGCGATCAACCACCTGAGCGTCAAGGGGTACCTGGTGGCCCTGCGCTGGACCGGCGCGGGCAACACGGTCCTCATCGGCGCGGGCAGCGGCCGGATTCTGCGGGCCACCGACGCCCAGAACTTCTATCCGATCGAGACCGGCTACGGCACGGCGCAGTGGGATTTCGATTGTCCGGCACCGGGCGTCTGCTACAGCGCGTCGAGTGCGGGCAGCTTCCTCGCGTCGACCGACAACGGCGCCACGTGGACGCGGTACAGCGCGGGGCCTGAGGATATCGTGTACTTCGGCGTGGACTGCATCGATGGCGATACCTGCTGGGTCGCCGGCACCGATGGCGAGCTGCGCAAGACCGGCGACAGGGGCGTGAGTTGGGAGCTCCAAAACAGCAGCGTGCCTTCGTCCGTGGCGTTCAACAAGGTGCGCATGCTCGACGCAACGCATGGATACGCCGCCGGCTGCGAGGATTACGACCGGGCCTCCGAGACCTGCCGCGGGGGTGGCGCGGTGTACCGGACGACCGACGGGGCGACCTGGACACCGTTGCGGACGTTTGCCGCAACCGAGCTGATGGACCTCCACGTCTTCGCGATGGATGACGTGTTCGTGGTCGAGTGGTCGGGCCGCGTGTGGCACTACGGCGGCGCTCCGCTGGATACCGTCACGCCCCCGGCGACGCGCACGGCGACGCCCACGCCGACCGCGACGAGCACCGCGACGGCCACGCCTACGGCTACGTGGACCCCGACAGCAACCGCGACGCCCACGGCGACGCAGACACCGACGGCCACGCACACCCCGACCGCGACCCCAACGACAGGCACGATCGCCGGCCTGGTCTTCAACGACTTCAATCGCAACGGCCTTCCCGACACGGGTGAGCCGGGCATGCCGAATATCGCGGTCTGGTGCAGCCCGGAGGGACAGCCCACCACCGGCTTGCGCACCGGTGCAGACGGGCAGTATGCCTTCTTCAACGTGAATCCGGGGCAGGCTGTCCTGGAGTTCGTCGTGCCCGCGGGGATGCAGATGTGGGGCGCCAATCCGGTCACTATCCCGGTGTCGGCGAACTCGACCGCGCGCGTCGATGCGGCGCTGGCCGTGATTCCCACGCCCGGCCCGTCACCCACGCCCACCGCGACCTCGACGCCGACGCGTACCCCCACACCGACGCCGACCGCGACGCCGACGCGCGATCCGGGCTGGGGCCGCGTGGCGGGCGAAGTCTATGCGGACCTTGATGCCGACGGCCTGAAGGATCCGGGGGAGGGCGGCGTTCGGGGCGTGCTGGTGGTGGCGACGCAGGGTTCCTTGCGCTTCGAGGCCACAACGGATGAGACGGGCGCGTTCGACCTCGGCGGGCTGCCGCCCGGCTTCTGGGACATCCGGATACAGGCGCCGGTTGGCTGGCGGCAGACCGATCCCGGCGGCGACTACCGGGTGTATGTCAGCTCGACGACGCGGCTGGGGCTGCGTTTCGGACTGGCGCCCCATTTCCGCATCTACCTGCCGGAGGTCATCGCTGCGCCGCAGGAATCGTCATAATCAGCGCGAAAGCCCGGTTTTTTGGTGGGCGTGCGCTGGTATGGTATATTGATTTTTCCATTAAGCGAACGCCTCTGGAACCGTGGCCCGGTTGACGCTCAGGAAGGACAGGCAGCACCACCCGCGCATGCTCATGATCGTTAGTTCGACTCCACGATTGGTGCGTGATCCACAACATGCTCCTTATCTCGTTCATGCCAGCTGCCACCTTCGTGCAGGCTGGCTGTTTGCGTTGCTGCTTATCGCGGCACTCGCCCCGCGCGCTGCCGTCGCCACACCCGCAGAGCAGGTGGCAGTTAACTCGGCAACTTCCTCGGTGGCTCCCTGCCTGCAGGTAGGCTCCTCCTACTTGAGCGGAAGCGTGACGCCCAATGTCTACCAGCAGGACGTCTACCTGTCCTGGACCGGGACGGTCACGTCTGCCCGCCTGATAGGGTACGAGTTCAATGCCAACAGCATCAAGGGCCACCTGATCAAGGTCAACGGGGTGCTCATCGGCCGCGCAACCGGCCAACGCAATACGGAGACGCAGTGCCGGGGCTTTGAGGGTCGCCAGCCGTTGAGTTGGCCGATCGACGATCCGGCCATCCTCAATAATGGGGGCAGGAACACCCTGCGCATCGAGATCGACCCGGGCCTCACCGACGACAGCAGCTGGGGCATCAGCCGTGCACAGATCGAGGTGAGCGGCATCGGCGTCGACGGGCGCCACTTCTCGCAGGTGACGATTACCAGCTCCTACTTCAACAACTGGGGCAGCTATCAGAACGAGGGAACCTGGACGCACATCATGACGCCGCCGGGCTACACCGGCGCGGCGCCGGCGCCGCTGTTGATTGCCGCGCACGGCTTCGGCAGCACCGGAGGCGAGGTGCTGGCGGAGTACCAGGATGCGGCGGCCGCCCGAGGTTGGCTGGTGGCGTCAGCCGACTACCATGGCGAAGTGTGGAATCATTTCTACGAGTCCGATTACGCAACGGGCCTGCCGAGGCCCGGTGTGGGGAAGCGCACGATGGGTTCACGCGCCTCGCAGTGGGACATCCTCGACATCCTGAAGTACATGCAGGACAACTACAAGGTGGATCCCACGCGCATCTACCTGGTCGGCCACTCGATGGGCGGCATGACCGCCCTGCTGGCCGGAGCGCGATGGGCGGACAGGTTCGCAGCGGTCGTCTCGGACAGCAGCCCGACCGACCTGATCGGCTGGGAAGATGAGACCAATCCCGATCCTGCGGATCCTGGCGCGACGCCGAACACCTCCATCAACTACGCGATCCGCACGGAGACCGGAACCTACAGCGAGCCCAATCATCCGCCTGCTCAGCAGCGCGTTCCTGCGGACTATCCCTTCGAATATGAGCGCCGCTCGCCGGTGCAGTGGGCGGCGAACTATCAGCACCTGCCCCTGTGGATTCTGCATCCGGAGGGCGACGTCACGGTGCTGCCGCGGCATGCGGAGGATCTGTACCGCCGTGTTCTTCTGACGAACCCGGATCACGTCGAGCGCGACTACTTCCCAGGCGTCCACAACGACCGCATCGACGGCGCCGGGTTCGCCGAGACGCAGCTCGCGTGGCTGTCGCAGTTCAGCCGGCAACCGGACGAGGCGCCTGCCGAGCTCAACTTCGTGGTGGATTGGGCCGGCGAGCCCAAGCCCGGTGAGGAACCCTGGTCGCACTTCTGGATCAGCGCCCAGATGTCGGATGCTTCGTTGAGCGAGGCGCACTGGCTGAGTGTGTCGGGCGCCCGGTACAGCAGAGCGGATCGCACCATCGAGGCTGCGGTCGAGAACCTGAAGCCGCAGAGCGGCGACGCGGGCGCCCTGGGTGTGGCCGCGCCGAAGAACATGGCCGTCACCCTGATCTTCGACCTGGCACGCATCGGCCTGCCGGCGACCGGTGTCTACGCGGTCGAACGCGTCGGCAAGGATGACGGCACGTTCCTGCAGACGTACCCGATAGTGTCTGACGGTAAGCTCCAGGTGACCGTGCCGCAGGGCAGCTACCTCTTCAAGCTGACTGCTGGGGGCCAACTCCCCAATACGCAGGTGCTGAGCCTGCGCCAGGGGGCCGAGGGATACGTCGGTGCGCAGGACACCTATCTTAGCGCATGGGCGCCGAGCACGAACTACGCCACCGCATCGAACCTGGTGCTGCGGGTCAACGGCGACGCGCCCAATCATACTGCCCTGCTGCGCTTCGACCTTGCGCCTCTGCCCCCGAACGCCACGATTCGTTTTGCCACGCTCAGCGTCAGCATGACCGGCTATCCGAGTGCGCCCGTTCCGCTCTCGGCCGATGCGCTCGTGCGCCCGTGGCAGGCGAGTGAGGCCACCTGGTTGAAGGCCGACGCCGGCACGGCGTGGACCGAGCCCGGCGCGGGCAGCGTCCCGGATGACCGCGCCGGGCTGGCGCCGGACCTGCGCGTGATCTATCCGACCGCCCAGATCGCGGACCGCTACGGCTTCGACGTCACGCAGATCGTCCGGGGATGGGCGGGCAACCCGGCGACCAACCAGGGCCTGGTCCTGCGGACAGACATGATGGATGGTCTCTACGGCCCGACATGGACCGGCATGTCCATTGCCTCGGCAGAGGGCGGGACCAACGACCGGCGTCCGCTTCTCACCGTGATCTACACGCTCGACCTGCCCACTCCGACGCCGACACCCACGGCCACCGCGACGCCCACGGCCACCGCGACGCCGCCGGTCGGACAGATCGAGGGGACCGTGTTCCTCGACGACGACCGCGACGGGATCCGCGAGTCTGGCGAGGTGGGCCTGGCCGGCCGGTTGGTGCAGTTGGTGCGCGGCGGGGTCATCCAGGACAACGTGAATACGGATGGGAGTGGGTTCTACCGGTTCGAGGCCGTTTCACCCGGTGCATGGGAGGTGGCGCTCGTAGCGCCCCCCAATTACCAGGTGACGACCGGCGCCGGCAATCCTGCCACTGCGACGGTGGCGGTCGGGAGCGCCGCGATCGTAGATTTCGGTATTGCGTACGGCACGCCTACCCCCACGGCCACGCCTACGCCCGAGCGCGTTCGCACGTTCCTGCCCCTGATTCTCCGCAGTGAGTGAGCGCATGGATTTCGTTCGGTTCTACGACAACTACTGGCAGGAGAAGGAAGAGGGCAAGATACGGGTCGACATGCGGCGTCTCGGCCTGCTGGCTGAGCGCGTCGCCTCGGGCGAGCGCGTGCTCCAGGTCGATGGGGGGCCTGGGTGGCTGGCAAGACTCGTAACCGATCGCGGCGCCCACGTCATCATGACCGACCTGTCCAACGTTGCCGTGGCCCGAGCGCGCGAGCGCGGCATCGATGCGCGCCAATGCGAGATCGACGCGGGTCCGTTGCCCTTCTCCGATGATGAGTTCGATGTCGTCATCAGCGACTCGCAACTGGAGCATCGCTTCGATCCCGAGCATGCCCTGGACGAGATGGTGCGCGTGCTGCGGCCCGGCGGCCGGCTGCTGCTGCTGCTGCCCAACATGGGCCACTGGCGCGTGC
>CAZMIS010000265.1:0-6309 GCA_964566325.1 uncultured Anaerolineales bacterium | reverse complement strand
GGCGTTCCCCACGCCGTCAACGGTGGTCACGGTCGCGCCGGAGCAGGCGGGGTCGTCGCAGTGGGCGACTCTCAGTTCGAAGTTCGCGCCGTTGTTGAAGCCGAAGCTGATGACCGGCAGCCCGTCCGCTCCAATGGCGATCGAGGTCGGATCGACATCCGCGGGGCCAATCGTGGAAATGGAGTTGGATCCCCCGAAGTCTTCGGGCACGGTGAAGTCGGCGAACGGCGCCCCGACCGCCGGCGCGTCGTTGACGGGCAGGATATTGATGGCGACGGACGCGTCCGCGGTGCAGTAGACGCCGCCGTCCTTTCCGTTCCAGGCAAAACTGGTGTCGCCGTTCCAGTCGCCCGCGGGGGTGAAGGTCAGGCCGTCCAATTCTGCCAGCGGGATCTCCTGCCCCGCGGTCACGCCGGCGCCCGCCAGCGCCAGCACACCGTGCTCCGCCGGGGGCAGGCTGACGACCTTGACCAGCTCCAGGCCACTGCCCAAGATGCCGAAGAAGTGCTGCGCGAACTCGGACGCGGTGAAGGCGATGGCCGCATCTTCTTCGCCGGACTTCGGCAGGTCGGTCACGAGCTGTTCGGTCCCGAGTTGCAGGGCCTCGCTCAGATAGTAGTTGCGGGTCTGCGCGTTCGTCTGCATGAAGGCGTTCTTGCGCAGCGCCTGGGCGTACACCTGCCGGGCCGCGAAGCTGTCGGGTGCGGCGTGGTACGCGGCATAGGCGAGGTAGAGCGCCTTCTCCGCCGCGGCCAGGGTGCGCGCGTTCAGCTCGGCGGTGCGGGCGGCCGCCACCAGGTTATCCGCCCCGCCCAGCGCCTCGGCCAGGGCCGAGGCCTTCGCCGCGGGCGTGAGGGTGCCGGCCAGGTCGGGGGTCTCGCCGCCGAACCAGCCCATGCGCTCGTGGTAGATGTTGCGCACGACGCCCGGGATGTTGCTGGCCAGCTCCCGGTTGTAGGGACTGGCGGCCAGGTCTGCGGGCAGCGCGACCGCCGCGACGACCTCGTTGAGCGTGAGTTGCTGGTCGATCAGGGCCAGCGTCTGGTCGTAGATGGACTGGAGGGCGTCGCGCTGGGCCGTGAGCGCGGCCGCGATCGCGCTCGCGCCGACGATGGGGCTCCCGTTCGAGGTGATGTAGTAGGCGGGGGCCAGCCCGATCATCGTGTCCAGGAGCTCGATGCGTTCCGGTATCGGTGTGCTGGCTCGGTAGATGGAGCCCACGTCGGGAAGAAAGGCGCCGGCATCCCCCGCGAGCAGGATACGGATGCGGGGAATCCAGACCAACAGCCCTGCCTCACGGCCCGGGGCCGGGATCAGGCTGATACTCTCATTTTCCACCGTGATCGTTGTCGACGCGGAGATGAGGCTGGTTGGCGCCGGGTCTGGATCAATAAAAGTGGTGGCGTAGGCCCGCATCGACCCGGCGCCCAGCAGCGCGTCGGCGCCCCAGCTGAGCGACTCGCCCAAGGCCATTGCCTGGCGGGTGTAGTACCCGCTATGGTCGAAGCCGGCTTTCGCGACGTCAGATGTAGACGATTTCCTTGTCGCCGGTGAACTCGGTCAGGGAGTGCTGCTCGATGACGCTCTCGTTCGTCCCGTCGCGCCACCACCAGCCGCGCACGAGGGCGTCGGGCGGGGTGTCCGGCGCGGGCGCGGGCTGGCCGGGGTCGAGCGGGTCGGCCATCCAGCCGGCATGGGAGAAGGTGGGGGGTTCGTCCGCGGCGGCAGAGCCTGGCGCGAGAAGCGCCAGCAGGCAGGTGAACACGATGATGAGAGACAGGGTCGGGGTCAGACGGATGGCGTTCATGGTTTACTCCTTAGGGGGAACGTAGAATCGATTGCACCAGGTCGGCAGCCGAGATCGGCTGCTCCTGGCGTGCGGATAACATCAGCATCCCGTCGCTGGTCGGGTCAACGCCGAGCAGGGTGACGTCCGGGTGGTCCCGGAGCAGGGCGAGGACGAGGTCGCCGGATATCTCGTTGAGGTCGAAGGCAATCAGACTGGGGCGGCGCCGGTCGAGTTCCTGCGCCAAGGTGGGTGAGTCGGCGGGAATGGTCACGACCTCCAGGGCCGGGTTGGTCCTGAGGCTGGCCGCAAGACCGGCCAGGGTGAGGGAACTGCCGCAGACGATTGCCTTGATCCTATGGTCCACACCCCACCTCGCGCGTAAGGTCTGGTGTCATCGTACGCTGGTCGGGGGCGGAATGGAACGTTCGAGAGTTCAGTGCAGGGCGAGCAAAAGGTACAGCGTTTGCGGGAGAGGGGCTGTACGAAGGTACAGGGGGGAGAGGCGCGGGGACACGGAGAGGTTCCTCCCATCACCGTGCCACCGCGTTGCCCTATCTCAGGAAACGGGCCGCGTAGGCGATCACCTGCGCACGGTTGTCGAGGTGGAGCCGCCCGAGGATCTCGGCCATGTGGTACTTGACCGTGCGCTCCGCGATGCCGATGGTTTCGGCCACCTGGCGGTAGGTCTGGCCCTGGGCCACGAGGGTCAGAATCTGTATCTGCCGGGCGGACAAGGGCCCTTCCGGCGCGCCGGCGCCCGATGCACCGGATGGCTGCCGGGGAGCTGTGCCCGCCGGAGCGCGGTCGCTGCCGGGGCGCCACGACGGGTGCGAGAATTCCCGCAGGATCTTCTCCGCCAGGCCGGGGGAGAAGGGCGGATGGCCGGCCTGCATCTCGGCGAGGTAGGCAAAGAAGTCAGCCGCGTCCAGCTGCTTCAACAGGTAGCCGGATGCGCCGCTCTTGACCGCCTCGAACAGGTCCCCCTCGTCTTCCGACATGGTCAGCATCACGATCTTGCATTCGGGCCTCTCGGCCTTGATAAGGCGGGTCGCGGCGACGCCGTCGCAGCGCGGCATATCGATGTCCATCAGGATTACGTCGGGCCGGGTGCGCCGGGCCGCATCCAGCGCCTCCAATCCATCGTGGGCCATCCCGACGACCTCGATGCCTTCGGAGACAAGCAGGTTCTTGATTCCCTCGAGGAAAAGACGATGGTCGTCCACGAGGAGGACACGGAGACGGGGAGATTGGGGGACGCGGGGACCCGTTTTCCCTCTCTCCGTGTCATCCTGTTTGGGTATCATGGCCGGGCTCCTCTTCTCGGATCGTGCGAATGGTTCATTGGTCGGGAATGTCGTATACTCCCCATCTCCACCTCCCCGCGTCTCCGTTTTCACCGCTGTCATCCCCGCCGCGGCACGCTCACTACGATCCGGGTTCCCTGGCCCACCCCCGACTGCACCGCCAGCCCGCCCCCGATTTCCTCAGCGCGCTCGCGCATGACGCGCAGGCCGACGTGGCCGGGCGCCGCGTCCATGATGTCCTGCGGCTCGAACCCGCACCCGTCGTCCTGCACGGTGATCCACGCGAAATGGTCCTGGTGAGTGAACGTGATGGAGACTGCGTGCGCCCGCGCGTGCTTGCGCGCATTGGTGAGCGCCTCCTGGATGATGCGCAGGAGCTGCACCTCGGCCGCGGGCTCGAACGCGTCGTCGGCCAGGGTTGGGGGCCGGCTCAATTCGGTGCGGATGGCGTAACGCTTTTCGTATTGTTCGAGATAGGTTGCGAGCGCGGGAAAGAGTCCCTGCTCGGGCAGAGCGACGTGCAGTCCGAGGATCGACTCGCGGATATCGGTCTCCGCTTCACACGCCACCTCGACCAGGCGCGCCATGTGATCGTCGGCCGCTGCGATCTGGCCGCGCGCGATCAGCCGGCGGACCGTCTGCCCCTGGGCATTGATGAAGGCCAGCACCTGGCCCAGATCGTCGTGCAGCTCACGCGCCAGCCGTTCCCGCTCGCGGGTGACTGCCAGCGTGCGCTGCTGCTCGAGGCGCTGCGCCTCGGCGCGGCGCTGATCGGTCACGTCGAGGAACAGCAGCAGGCGGCCGATCAGCTGCCCGCGAAAGTCCTGGAGCGGAGACACGCTGACCCCATACCAGCGCGCCCCGGGGTCCGCCCCGAGGGTGACGTCGGTCGTGGAGTGGTCGTCCAGCTCGGGGAGGGTCGGCAGCAGCTCCTGCAGCATCCTGCCGCAGGCCTGCTCAGCGGGGACGGACAGCAAGCTCGCCGCGGCCGGATTGGCGCTGACCACGCGGCCTCGCGCATCCAACACGACCATTCCCTCCCGCATCTGCCGGGCCGCCACCGACCGGGCGGCCGGCAGCGGGTCGAGGATGCGGAAGCCGAACACGGCAACGGCATACAGGGCTGAGGCGACCGGCGTGCCGATGACCATCGCATCGGTCGGCGTCAGGGGAGAGTGAGCGCTCAAACCAACCACGTAGAGAATTCGGTTCGTCAGGAGCCCGCAGAGCATGAGCGCTGCCGGCCAGCGGTGCTGGGGTGAACGAGCGAACAGCCAGAGCAGAGCGGCCAGATTGACCAGTCCCAGCCCCAGCCCATAGGCGATCACGATCACGCTTCCTGCTCCCGGGGACATCAGGATGGACCCATCCGGCGCCACCTCCAGCCGGCCCCAGAAAACGTGTGGACCGAGCAGGATGAGGATGAGACCGTAGAGCAGTATGGGAAGCGCGAAGATGGCGAGGTTACGGCGGGTCAGCCAGCGTTCCGGAGAGACATACTCCAGCACGAAGAACATGATGGTCGTCACCGCAACGAGGGCAGCCACACCGCGGGCCTGGTACCACGCGAGTATGGCTGCCGGCGCGACGGCGGCCACCTCACAGGCCGAAACCAGCATCAGGATGGCGGCGGACAGGGTTGCGACGGCAAGCAGCAGAGCGGCCGGCAGGTCGTTGCGGCGCTGCCAGCTGTATCCGGCCAGGGTGGCGAGCAAGACCGCGGTTGCGAGCGGCGGCAAGAGGTGAGGGGTATACGCGTAAGATCCGCCCATCAGACTCTCCCCAGTTGACCGGAGAGACACTCTGACGCCAGTATAGCAGAAAGCCGGTCCCGCGGCAATAGGCCCGTCCCGCCGCACAGGAAAGAGAAAGTCCAGCATCGAGGGATGCTGGACTTTACATAAAAACAGTGCCCCCAAGGGGATTCGAACCCCTGCACCAGGCTTGAAAGGCCTGTGTCCTGGTCCTCTAGACGATGGGGGCAGGTGACAGTGTTCGACATTGTAGCAGAACGCCGCGGAGCGCGCAAAAAGGCGAGGTCTTCTTCACGTCGATCGTCTTGCGCTGGCGAAAACGGGCGGTGTGGGGTATGATCTTGTTCTGAAAGGATCGCTCCCCATGCCCGTTACCCGCGCAACTTCACCCGACTGGCAGCCGATGGTCGCACCCTATGCCCGGCCAGATCTGCGCCAGGGACTCTGGCAGCTGGCCAACAGCGTGCTGCCGTTCATCGCCATGTGGCCCCTGATGTTTTGGGCCAGCCGCGTCTCCTACTGGCTGGTGCTGCCGCTCGCCTTGCTCGCCGGGGCCTTCTGGATCCGCACCTTCATCATCTTCCACGATTGCTGCCACGGGTCGTTCTTCAAGGCGCGCAAGGCGAACGAGTGGGTGGGATACGCGTTGGGCATCCTGACGCTGACGCCGTTCTACCAGTGGCGGCACGATCATGCCATCCACCACGCGACCGCGGGCAACATCGACAAGCGCTACACGGGCGACGTCCCGACGATGACCGTGCGGGAGTACCTGGCCGCGCCCTGGTGGCGCAAGGCGGGCTATCGCATCATGCGCCACCCGCTGTTCCTCTTCACCATCGGCGCGCCGGCCATGTTCACCCTGGTGCACCGGTTCCCCACGCGCGGTGCGGGCAAGCGCGAGTTCTGGAGCGTCATCGTGACCGACGTGGTCGTCTTGCTCCTGGTGGTCGGACTGGGGCTGGTGGCCGGGTGGAAGACCCTGCTGATCGCGGGCGCGGCCGTGGTCATACCGGCCACTGCGGCCGGAGTGTGGCTCTTCTACGTCCAGCACCAGTTCGAGGGGGTCTACTGGGAGACGAAGGACCGCTGGAGCTTCACCCGCGCGGGCCTGGAGGGCAGCTCATTCTACGCGCTGCCACGGGTGCTGCAATGGGTCAGCGGCAACATCGGCTTCCATCACATCCATCACCTGAGCCCTAAGGTGCCCAACTACCGGCTGGAAGCCTGCTTCAAGGCCAACCCGCCCCTGCAGGTGAAGCCGATGAGCCTGCTGCAGAGCCTGAAGGGCGTGCGCCTGCACCTCATCGACGATGCGACTCACCAGCTGGTCGGGTGGGACGCCCTGAAGGTGAAACAGTCCGCACCCCTGGGATGAGGCTCCCGGCGCAACGATGAGGGGCGGTGGCCTTCCGGACCGCGGACGCGCGGCCTAGCGCGGCGCTGGGCACACGCCTGTGAG
>CAZMIS010000264.1:0-6326 GCA_964566325.1 uncultured Anaerolineales bacterium | reverse complement strand
CTCGGCGACAGGCCGGACTTGACACACTGATGAAGTTGTTAACTTATGAGCAATGTCCTCTGATGCGCCCTGACGCAATCGGCCGGTCGCGCGAGGAGCTGCGCTATATCCTCGATCCGAAGGACGTCTACGGCCCCAACTTCCCATGCGAGAAGTCCCGCGTGCTCAAGGAGAAGGAAGAGCGCGCGTACGGGGAGTATCGCACGCGGCGGTTAGTGTTGGAGGTATGGAATAGACGCTCAACGCGGCAGGCTTCGCGGCCCAACTGGATGGCACCGCCGATCACCCGGACCGCTTCGCGGCCAGTATTAGCAACCGCGGCCGCTCCGGCCGCCGTTGCCAGTTGGAGATCAGCAACGGCCTCCGGCTCACGCTGTTCGAAGGGCTGAAAAGGCGACAACGGGAGCACACAACAGCGCAGTTCGAGGCTTTCGTCGCAGCGGTCAGGACCGTGCTCCTGGCATCATCAGGCTGAGCAAGGAAGGACGCATGACCCAAGTCCAACGCACGCTGGCCTACCTCAAGTCAGTCGAGCCGGATGGCGCCACAAACGCCGATCTCGCGCGGCATCTTGGAACCAGCCACCAGACCGTCTACATGCTGACCCAAGATCTGCTGCGCCAGGGCTTGATCCGTGGCGAGTCGCAGGGCCGCACGTGGCGCTTCCGCGCTTTGCAAGCTCCGGCGGCGCCCACCCATGCGCAGGGGGCGGCTGTGGCTCAAAGCAGCCAGTCTGCCACGCCGGCCGAGACCAACTATCCTCACGTCGCCCGCTGGGTGCAGGACTTCGGTTGGATCGAAATCGGGCAGGATGACTACAGCCATTCGATGGTGCGGGCGCTGAACATCGGCGGCTTGATCTGGGAAGGTAAAGCTAGCTACGCCACCCTGGACGACGCGCTGCGAGACCTGGATCAGGCGCTGGCGGCCTGGTTCAAGGCCGAGATGCGTGAATGAAAGGTAGTCCGATGGACGAAAAGCGGCTCGAAGCGCTGCTGGAACAGGCAACCATGGACTGCTACGACGAGGAAGAGGAGTTCAGCGGGGTGCTCTGCACGCTGGACGACAACCTGAACTTCCCGCTGCAAGCCGAGGTGATGGGCGAACCGGTCGAGGTCATCGGCCTGGACGACCGGCGCAGCAGCCTGCGCAAGGGCATCGTAGCCAGGGTCCGCAAGGGCGGCCGTGAATACAGCGTCGGCTTGGCTGACCTGAACTTCATTGCGCCCGATCCCACCAGCGCTGAATGGCTGGCGAGGTATCGCTATTGGGCCGGCATGAACGAAGAAGAGTGAAACGCGCCGGCGTTCGTACCACACAAGATCGCACCTCTGACGCCGTGACCCTTCGCGGATCCCTTCAATCCGGCCCTTGCACGCTCTGACGCGACCGAGTATGCTGTGCCCGGCGTGAACATGCGTGCTCCAAGAGACAGGAACAGGCGAGATGACCAGACAGCCACGCCGGCTCAGGCCCGCAAAACCGAAGATTGACGTGCCGCAGGACGCCATTGCTGACTTCTGCAAGCGTCACGCGATCCGCAAGCTGGCGTTGTTCGGCTCCTTGCTGCGCGAGGACTTTCAGAACTTCTGAAGCACGAAGTTGAGCTCCATACACCGGCCTTTCTGAGCCCCTATTTCCGCCGCAAGGTTGAAAGAGCCGCTGATGTCTGCTATCCCCAGGGATGATGTCGTCTGGGCCATCCTCATCCCCCCGACCTACAACCACCAGTTGTCCACCGGCGGCGCCATTTGATGCGCTTTGACTCGCTCCCATAGGGATGCTAGGCGATCGGTCTGTGCTATGCGCACACGGTATTTGACCAACTTGCTGTCAAAGCATCCTTACAGCTTCTGCTGCATGCAAGGGCAATTTGCTGCACTGCGACACGTGTTGCGTTAGTGTAACGATTGTGGCATCCTGGCTCATGAACAAGTCACCCGATTAGGAGCAATATCATGTCTGAATTCGCAGCCGATCACCCATATATCACACAGGTGGCAGGTATCCTGAGCGGTGAGCCTATCATCAAGGGCACCCGAACGCCGGTGCGCGCTGTGGTCGAGCACTGGAAATTCGGTGATGAGCCGGAGGAAATCGTCCGAAAGCTGCCGCACCTACGTCTGGCGCAAGTCTTTGATGCACTAAGCTACTTTGACGACCACCGCGCCTAAATCGAACGCGCCATCGCACTAAACCGAATGTCGACCAATGACTGAACGCGCAGATCCGGAGTTGAAGGCGCTTTACGTACGCCTTTACTGCGATGAAGACGTGTCGGCCGGCATGGCATTATTCTAGCGCTGCGTCGGCCAAGTGACGCAGCCGTCGTCGCCAAGCTGTTAGTGTTACTCAACTCAGTCACAGGCGATGAAATGATCAACCAGCTTCGGTATATTTGATCTCCTCAACGTCGGCTTACAGCCGCCAGTCATCCACCGCCGATGCCTTCTGATGTGCTCTGGCGCAGTCGGTCTGGGCGATGCGGGCGTAGCGTTTCACCATCTCGATGTCGGAGTGCCCCAGCAGCGCCTGCAGCGTGAACAGATCGCCCTCGTTGCGCAGGTAGGTGATGGCGAAGGTGTGTCGGAAGCGGTGCGGATGTACGCCCTTGACACCTGCCCGCTCGCCGATCCGGGCCAGCAGCCGCGCCAGGACGTCGCGCGTGAGGGGCCGCGGGTCGTCGTCCGGCCCCACGACGAACACCGGGTCATCCGGCCGGTTGTCCTTGAGCAGCGGGGGCAGATACTTCCACAACGCCTTGGCAGCCCGCTTGCCGAAGTAGACCACGCGTTCCTTTTGACCCTTGCCCAGCACCTTGACGCTGTTGGCGGTCATGTTGACGTCGCCGAACTTGATCCCGCAGAGCTCCGATGCGCGCAAGCCGGTGTCCAGCAGCGTCAGGATGATTGCGTGATCCCGATCCGCAGTTGAGCGGCTGTTTGTCGTCAACTCGCGCGTCTTCCAGGTGTGCGACCGGTCGCAAGCCTTCACCAGCGCCTCGATCTGCTCGCGGGTGAACGGCTCGACCACCTTCGACTGCGCGTCCGGCAGGTCAATGGTGCGGAGAAGGTGCTCCTTGACGTACCCTTCTTGCAGCGCCCAGCTCCACAGTGCCGAGAGCTCCGTGTGGATATTGAGCACGGACTTGGGCGACAGCTTGATCTTGCCGCGCGGCGCGGCGCCGTCCGGCTCGCTCACATACTCCTCGCGCAGCCAGGCGAAGAACTCAACGAGCTGGCCGCGCGTGATCGACGCTAGCGGCGGGTCTGTTGCCTCCCCACTGCCGCGTCCTGGATGGCTGGCAAAGTAAGCTTGAAGTTTGCGGAAAGCCGTGCGATCATTACGCACGGTGTTGACGCTGACGCCCTCAGCGGTTTTGGAGCGGATCATGCCGTCGCAGGCTTGAGACAGGGTAATGACAGGTTTGCGCATTGTGTGGTCTCCTCTTTGGGCAGCAATACCGATAACCGGCAGGTTGAATACCGATAACCGGCGACTGCGTTTTCTTGCCCAAAGTGCGACCGAAACTTCTGCGGGACGTGTGGCCTGAGGTTCTGCGGGAGCTTAACAATCCGACCTACCGGAGACCTCACGGCTGGTCAAATCGCCGTTCCGTGTGGTCTGAGGTAACAAAAAGTCGGGGAGAGAGGATTTGAACCTCCGACCTCACGGACCCGAACCGTGCGCGCTAGCCTGGCTGCGCTACTCCCCGAACGCCCCGTAGTATATGCGTTTCCGCCTGCAAATGCAAAAACGCCGTGCCGGCTTCCCGCACGCCGCCCGGCTCCCGGAACGAGCGCGGGCCGCTGCGCAGGGATGCGGGGCGCTGGGGCCCACCGGCAGCCCCGGCCTCACCTCACTGCCCGGGCGTGAGCCCGAAATGGAACACACCCGTTCGGTTCGATAACGCCTCACCCTCACACACGGTCTTCACCACGTAGAAGTGGTTGGTGTACGGCGCGGCCAGCGCGCCCTCATGGAGAAACACACCCTGCCCCGCGCCGAGATACGTGCCGGGTCCCGGCGCGACGTACGGGTCGCCCTCGCTGCTGTGGACCTCGTAGGCCGCATACGGCTCGGACCATGTCAGCTCGACGTCCGGCTCCTTCGGCGTGATGGTGACCAGCGCGGGCGCCAACACGCACGCGCTGACGGTGACGTCCGCGCTGACGGTCGCGTTATCCACCGTGACGACCGCACCGCCCGCACCTGCTGCCGAGGCAGTGAATACTGCCGTCGCGGTCCCGCCGGCCTGGATCGCGGCCTGCTGCCCGGAGAGGCTGCCGTTGGCCGCGCTGCCCCAGCTGACCGGCAGGCCAATCAACGCGTCGTTCTGGCCGGGCGCCAACGCCCCGCCGTTCGAGTCACGCAGGAAGCCGGCCGCGAGCGTGGCTGTCTGACCGATGACGATCGCGGTCGGATCCGCGGAGGCCGAGAGGACGATCCAGTGCTCCGCAACGATGAACACGCCCACGACTGACCGTGTCGCGTCGCACCCGGCCGCGCCTGGCCCGCCGTTGCAGCCCCACCAGTTGTGCTGCCCCGCCACCGATCCCCCGGCCAGGTGGACGCCGGTCCCGCCGTTAGGGGCATTGTTGCCGGCGATCCGGTTGTAGTGCAGGCTCAGCGTGCCCGAACCGACCATGATGGCGCCGCCCTGGCCGCCCGACGTGCCGGCGCCGTCGGCCGTGTTGCCCGAGAAGTTCGAATGGGTGATACTGAACGGGCTGCACCCTGTGCAGCCGGCGTTGATCGCACCGCCCTGCCCGCCCAGCCCGCCGCCCGAGGCTACGTTGCCCGTGAAGGTGGAGCCAGTCACCTGGAAGCTACCTGGCTCCGTCTGCACGAAGTGGATGGCGCCACCGTTGCCCGTGGGCGATTGATTGCCGACGAAGGTGCTGTCCTCGACGCGCAGCTCGCCGCCCCCAGTGAACGAGATGGCGCCGCCGTTGAAGCTGCTGGTCCGATTGTTGGCGAACACCACGTTCGCTACGTTCAGCACGTCGCCCGGGCCGCCGGCCAGGATCGCGCCGCCTCCGCCGCCCGCGCCGCCCACGCCGTTCTGCAGCGTCATGTTGCGAACGCTGAAGGTGACGCCGCCCGCGACCTTGTAGTCGACGTTGAAGATGCGGTTGGCCTCGTCCGTCTGGACGATCAGCGTGTCAGCCGGAAGGCCGGTCCCATTCAGCGTGATGTCCGTAGCGCTGAGGAACCCAACGGGAAGCTCGCCGAGCATCAGCGCGTATTCGCCCGGTGGGAGGTCGATCGTCGTCGGCCCGCCCGACGCGCTGGCCTCCTCGATCGCGGCCCGCAGGCTGCATGCGCCGCCCGCGTCCTGGCAGAGACCATCGCCCGGCAGCACATCCGGCTTGTCCGCCGCCGTGTTCACGGTGAAGGGCCCCGCTGCGGACGCGGCCGCAGTCGAACCGCCCAGCAGCGCAAGCACTACGAAGGCCAACCTCGCAGCGCTGCTGCGCCAGGAGCGCGCGCTCGGACCGTCCGGCGCGGCCGGTTTCTGACCCGTGCGGGACCTGGTTGTACGTATCGGGATGGGCATCCGGATCATGCGCTACGCTCCTTGGCCGCGTCAGGGCCCCGCGTCACGGCCGCGAAGGGTAGACACCCTGCAGCGCGATGATGAAGTTCAGCGTGAGGTAGGGCGGCAGGTTGTTGTGCGGCTGGCCGCCTCCCGCAGGAATGAGCGCGTCGACGGCCATCCCCTGGCCCGCACCCAGCTCCGGATTGTAGAGGGTCAGCCCGCGGCCAACGCCGGGCGGCGCCCAGGTGGCATCGCCCGGCTGCACGCCCCGAACGCCCGCCAGGTCGGCCATGGCGACGTGCGTGTGCTCCGGCATCTGCGACGCGACCAGGGTGACCGCTGCCGAGCCGCCGGCCGAGCCCAGGGGGTGGTCCGTCAGGCCTGGGCCCTGGCCCGCGTGGAGCGGCGCTGCGCCCTGCAGGTTGGGCAGGGCGAACGTGGTGCGACCGTCGCCGCCGTAGGTGGTGCCCAGCAACGAAAAGAGCGCCGTGTTCTGGCTGATCGGCAGAAGCTGCCCGTCGCAGAACGCCCAACCCAGCGGCGCGAAGTTGTACGGCACGATCCGAATCTCGGCCAGGAATGGATCTGACATGACGTCTCCTCGCGCGTCAGGAACGCGACGGAAAGATACCCACCAGGGCGATGCAGAAGCTGAGCACCAGATAGGGCGAGCGGTTCTCGTGGGCCTGGCCGCCGCCGGTCGCGCTCACGGCCCCCTCCGCCAGGGTCACGTTCGGGTCCGACCCGTAGGCTGCTGCCGCGGCCTCCGCCCCGTAGGCGCCGG
>CAZMIS010000263.1:0-6384 GCA_964566325.1 uncultured Anaerolineales bacterium | reverse complement strand
CTCCGCACAGTTCCGCGCACTTGCCGGCGTAGGTGCCGACCTTGTCGGGGGTCAGCTCGAAGGCGTTGGTCTTGCCCGGGATGACGTCCATCTTGAACAGGAAGGCCGGCACCCAGAAGGAGTGGATGACGTCGGGTGAGGTCAGCTCGAAACGCACCTTCTCGCCGACAGGGAGGACGAGTTCGGCCGGCAGCAGCGCGCTCTCTTGCGCTTCGACCTCTCGGATGTGCCGCCGGTGACCATCGCCAGCGCACACCTGCGGCTGTCACTCTTCAGCGAGGACTCGGCCGAGTACGAGATGGGGGTCCATCGCGTCTCGGCCGCCTGGGACGAGAACGCCGTGACCTGGAACACGAAGCCGTGGAGCGTGGACACGGGCATCCGCGCGCTTGTGGGCGGCCAAAGGGGCGTCTACTACGAGTGGGACGTGACATCGCTGGTCCAGGGGTGGCTGACCGGCGGGGTGGGCAACTTCGGCATGGAGCTGCGGCCCGCGGCGGGCAACGACTCTCGTTTCTTCCGCAGCACGGAGTATGCGGCCGGCATGCTGGCCGGTCCGGGCGCCGGTTCCCTTCGTACCCCCCGCCTGGTGATCAACTTCGCCCCGCCCGATCCGGGCACACTCGTTCCGATCGGCGGCCGCGTCTACGAAGACGCGGACCGCGACGGCCGGTATAATGCGGGCGACCGCGCGCTGAGCGGCGTGCGCGTCGAGCTGTTCCGCGACCGCGTCAGCCAGGGCAGCCGGTTGACCGGCGCGGATGGCCGGTACGGCTTCGCAGACCTGCCCCTCGACGACTACGAGGTGCGGGTTGCCGAGACCTCGCTGCCCGCAGACTACACGTTCCTGGGCGCGAATTCGATCGCCTTCACCCTGCACATCGGCGTGTCGTACGACTGGCTCGATTTCCGCCTGGGTTATGAAGAGCCTCCCGACCCCGTGCCTGACTCGACGTTGGACCTGCGGCCGCGCGGCATGGAGTTCATCCAGGTGGTTCATCGCGGCGAGTTGATCGAGGGGAAGCGCACCCTGGTGCGCGTCTTCGTCGAGGCGGACGGCGTGACTGACCCGGTGCGCCGCATCAACGGCATCCTGTGGCGCGATGGCCACCCTTCGGACACCATCGAGGCGGTCAACCGGGACACGGTGGCGATCCACCCCGGCGAGAACCCGGAGACGAGCGCTGCGGTCAGCCGCGACCTGAACCGCACCCTCAACTTCATCCTGCCCGACGACTGGGCGACCTACGGCACCTTCGTCGTGCAGATCAACATCAACCGCATGCTCATCGTCTCCGTGCCCGAGCGCCCCGGTGCGCAGGTCAACAACCAGATGCGCGAGACGACCAACTTCTACCCGACCGACACCCTGACCCTCCAAACCGTGCAGCTGATGACGCCCGACGGCATGTCGCTCGAAACCGGGGAGCACTTCACGGCGTGGCTGCGCAGGAACTATCCGCTCAGCGACGTGGACCTGGTCTCCGACTATTGGCCCACGTCGGTGGATTTCGGCGATGATTCGGGCCCCGGCTGCGGCAATGCCTGGAACCGGATCCTGCTGGAGCTCGGCAGCCGCTGGTTCTTCTCCTTCCACTGGAGCCGCCACTTTACCGGCATGGTGCCGTACGAGGCGACCGCGGCTTTCGCAGCCGGTGGCGACGGTGTCGTTGGTTGCGGCAACAACCCCGGCCATACCTCGGCGGCCTCGGCGACCATTGGCAGCGAGGCCGGCGGCTTGTGGATGGCGCACGAGATCGGCCACAATTTCGGGCGGGATCACACCGAGTCGCCTGCCTCAGGCGAGGGCGACACCGAGCCCGGCTATCCCTACCTCAGCGGCCTCATCGGCCAGTACGGCGTGGACCTGGCGGACCCGGCTGCGCCCGTCTACATCGACCCTGCAACCCACTATGACCTGATGAGCTACTCCGATCCGCAGTGGTTCTCCGACTTCACCTTCGACGCGCTCTACGCCCAGGTCCGTGCCTCGGGCGCGGCTGCGGCTGGCGTCGGGGCCTCCGGGACCGAACCGGGCGCCTCCCTGGCCGGGGATCTGCTGCGGGCGCGCGATTCGGGCGCCGCGCCGAAGGAGTATCTCTTCGCCAGCGGCTACGTGGACGGCCCGGCCGTGTCCCTGCCGCAGCCCTTCTACCGGGTGATGCTGGCCGCGGGCAGCAGCGACGGCGTTGGCTCCGGCCCCTTCGCGCTGGAACTGCAGGATGCGGGCCGCCATGCGTTGTTCACGCGCTACTTCAGCCTGGCGTCGACTCACACGGGCGACCCGAACACCGGCAGTTTCACCGAGGTGGTGCCCTGGCAGCCGGGCGCCGCGCGCGTCGTCATCCGTCGCGGCCAGGCGGAACTCTACTCGACCCTCGTCAGCGGCCACGCACCCCAGGTGACCGTGGTCAGCCCGAACGGCGGGGAGGCCTGGCTGCCCTACGGCGAGCGCACGATCAGCTGGACGGCCAGCGACCAGGACGGGGACGCGCTCCGCTACGTCGTGCAGTTCAGCACCGACGGCGGGACCACCTGGAACGCGATTGCGACGGACCTGGCGCAGCAGCACTACACGGTCGACGCAGGGCGCCTGGCCGGCAGCCAGACGGCCCGGGTGCGCGTGATCGCCACGGACGGCATCAACACCGGGCAGGATGACTCGAACGGCGTCTTCAGCGTTGAGGGCAAGCCGCCGGTGGCGGCCATCGCCTCGCCCGCGGACGGCAGCCGGCGCCTGCCGGGCAAGCTCGTCGTGCTGGAGGGAGTGGCGACCGACCTGGAGGACGGCCCTATCACAGAAGGTGCGCGCTTCCGCTGGCATTCCAGCCTGGAGGGGGCGTTAGGGACCGGGCGCCAGCTCACGTTCGAGGACCTTCTGCCCGGCACGCACGTCATCACGCTGGAGGTCACCGACAGCGACCGGTTCGTCAGCAGCGACCGCGTGACGATCTTCGTCGGCAACACGATCTACCTGCCGCTGGTGACCAGGGCGCCGTGAGAGGGGACGATTGAAGATTGAAAATTGAAGATTGAAGATTTGCGGTGTCGCGGCGAACCCAATCTTCAATCTTCAATCTGTAATCTGCAATTATCGATCGCCATCTCCGTCGCGGCCATACGCCACGCGAACGCGACCGCGAGCGCGAGCAGCGCGGCGCTGAAGCGATATAGCGTGGCGATGGGCAGCCAACCGAGCAGCCACAGCGCGAGCGGCGGGCCGACCGCACTGCCGAGGTCGCCCAGGGTGTAGACGACGCTGAGCATGCGGCCGTGCTGCGCGGCGCGGCCGCGGTCGCCGACGATGGCGGGAGCCAACGCCTGCACGCCGCCCGCGGTCACCGCGGCCAGGAGCGCGCCGCCCAGCGCGAGGGGCGTGGCCGCGCTGCCGGCCAGCCACATGCCCATCGCGCCCGCGAGCAGCATCCCCGCTGCGGTCTGCCAGCGCCGGCCGGCCAGGTCGGACAGGCGCCCTGCCAGCCGTGCGCCTGCGACGCTGATCAGCGCGCGCACCGCGACGAACGCGCCGGTCACCGTGGCGATAGGCGCGACGAACCCACCGAACGCCAGCCCATCTCCGACCAGGCCGGCCATCCAGAGGATGGCGGTGGCCGCCAGCACCCCCGAGTAGACGAAGCGCATGACGAACATGGGGACGGCCGCGGCGATCACCGTGGCCCATGGGAAGGCGGCTGCCCTTACGGCCGCAGATGCGGCAGCCGGCGCGGCATCGGATGCGCCAACAGGCGCGCCAACCGGCGCGCCAACCGGCCCAGCCGCGGGCGGGGTCAGCCGGACGGCGCCCTGCATCCGCAGGTCGGGCACGGCGAGGAGCCACACCAGCGCGGCGAGCGCGGTCAGCCCGCCGCCGATCAGCAACCCTTGCCGGAAGCCGAGCAGGTCGGTGAGGACGCCGCCGAAGAGCGCGGCAGCCCCGGAGCCGATGAAGAACCACATCTGGAACCGCCCGCTCAGCCGGCCGCGGTTGTCATGTCCGGAGACGGCGAGCAGCGCCGCGTTGCCGCCCACCCAGATGCCCGACCAGGCGATGCCCCACAGGAGCCTGGAGAGGAGCAGCGGAGCCGACCCGCGACCGGCCGCGAAGATCAGCGTGGAGAGCGCGCCGAGGAAGAGGGACGCGGTCAGGAGTGGCCGCCGCGGCAGGCGATCGTACAGCACGCCGGCCACACCGTTGGTCAGGAGGCGCACGGCCCGGTTCGCGCCCAGCAGCACACCGACCATGGCGAGGCTCACGCCCGCCTCCGCCGCCACCTCCGGCCGCGGCAGCACGGTGTAGAGGGTGCTGTCACCCAGGAGTGAGATGGCGACGCCCAGGCCGAGGACGGTCACGACCCTGCCCGGCGCGGCGGGTCGCGCGGCGTCAGGGGCGCGCCTGGCTTCGGCCATATCTCCTCCTTCAGCGCGCCAGGGTACCACCGTGGAAGGAAAAAGGAAAGAGGAAGAAGGAAGAAATGATCGGGCGAGCCGGGCGCCCTGCCCGGCAACAGCGAGCGGCGCCTCGCCTACCCGCCCGCGATGGCGCCGATGATCCAGAGGGGCTCGGCGCCGCTGGCGATCGCGTCGGGCAGCGCCGCGCCCGGCGGCTGGTCGGTCAGATCGCGGCGCTGGCCGTAGAAGCGCAGCAGCGGCCGGCGCACGCCCGTGGCCTGGTCGCGAATGGTCCCGCGCAGGACCGGGTGCGCGGCCTCGAGTGCGTCGAGGACCGCGACCACCGTGGCCGGGCCTGCCACCTGCACCTCGACCTCGCGGCCGACCCCCGCCAGGTTGCGCAGGTGGTAAGGCAGGATGACACGGATCACGGCAGCACCTGCGCCTCGACAGACAGGACGGCCGGCAGGTGCTCGGCGATGGGCGCCCAGGTATCGCCTGCGTCGGTCGACCCGTAAACCTGGCCGCCGGTCGTGCCGAAGTAGATGCCGCACGGATCGAGCGTGTCGACCGCCATTGCCCCGCGTAATACGTTGACGTAGCAGTCGGCCTGCGGCAGCCCACGGGTGAGCGCCTCCCACTCGCCGCCGCCCGTCCTGCTGCGGTAGACGCGCAGCTTGCCCTCGGGCGGGTAGTGCTCGGAGTCGCTCTTGATGGGCACCACGTAGACCGTCTCCGGCTCGTGCGCATGGACCGCGATCGGGAAGCCGAAGTCGGTGGGCAGGTTGCCGCTGATCTCGTGCCACGAGTCGCCCGCATCGTCGCTGCGCATCACGTCCCAGTGTTTCTGCATGAAGAGCACGCCGGGCCGCGACGGGTGCAGGGCGATACGATGGACGCAGTGGCCCACCTCAACCTCCGGATCGGGGATGTAGTCGGAATGCAGGCCGCGGTTGATCGGACGCCAGGTCCGGCCGCCATCGCCGGTGCGGAATGCGCCGGCCGCGGAAATGGCAACGTAGATCCGGCCGGGGTCGGATGGGTCGAGCAGGATGGTGTGCAGGCACAGCCCGCCAGCGCCCGGCTGCCAGGTAGAACCGGTGGCATGCAGGCGCAGCCCGGAAAGTTCGAACCAGGTCATGCCGCCGTCGGTGGAGCGAAACAGCGCCGCGTCCTCGACGCCCGCATAGACGGTGTCAGGATCGGTCAGCGATGGCTCCAGGTGCCAGACGCGCTTGAACTCCCACGGGTGCGGGCTGCCGTCGTAGTGTTGGTGCGTGCCGGGCACGCCGTCATACACGAACGTATTGCCCACCGGCGCCCACGATGCGCCGCCATCCTCCGACCGATGGATCACCTGTCCGAACCAGTCGCTCGATTGGGAGGCGTAGAGCCGGTTCGGGTCGACCGGGGAGCCCTTGACATGATAGATCTCCCAGCCGCCGAAATGGGGACCGCTGACGTCCCACTTTCGGCGCTTGCCGTCGGATGTCAGAATGAACGCGCCCTTGCGCGTGCCTACCAGAACTCGTATGCTGCTCATCGGCGGTTCCCTCCAGTTGGGATTGCTTTAGCCCAGACCGATCTTACCACCAGAACAATAGATGTACAAGTGACAGACAGCCAGATTTCGGACGTCTTTCGCCCTCTCGTTGACGTTACTCCGCTCATGCGCTAGAATCGGTCGGTAAGCGCGCGTTATCCGGGGCGCGCTCGAGGCCCATTCAGACGCTCGCAGGAGGAGCTTGTCATGCGGAAGCCCATCATTCTTTCGGCCCTGATCCTGGTCGCGTTCGTGTTGGCTCTGACTTCGTGCGCTCCGGCGCCCAGCGCCGCCACACCGGTCCCGCCCACCGCGGTTGTTGCGCCCACCGAGGCCGCTCCGCCGACCGAGGCGCCCGCCGCGCCTACCGCGCCCGCCGCCCCGGCTCAACAGCCGGTGCTTGACCTCGCCAACACGCCGCGCACGCTGCGTCTGCCCGATCTCGGCGGTCG
>CAZMIS010000262.1:0-6401 GCA_964566325.1 uncultured Anaerolineales bacterium | reverse complement strand
TGAGGCGCGCACGCCGCTGATCATCTCGGGACCGGCGCCGCTGCCCTTCGACATCGCCCGCTTTCTCGACACCGAACTGGGCGGCCGGGCGGCGCGGCTGCTGGACGAGGTGCATCTGATCGCCTCGGCCTATCACTGGTCCGAGGCGGCGATCCTGGCCCTGCCGGCCGGCTTCATCCTGCAGCGCGCGGGGTTTCGGGTCACCGGCCTCATCGCGGGCGGCTCGATCGTGCTCGGCGGCATCCTGGGCGCACTCAGCCAGTCCAATGGCTCGCTCCTCACCAGCCGCGTGATCGAGGGCGCGGGCACGAGCTTCATGGCAGTGCTGGCGCCCGCGCTGATCGCGCAGTGGTTTGCGGCATCGAAGCGCGGGACGGCCATGGGCATCTGGTCTGCCTGGGTGCCCCTGGGCACGGCCGCCACGTTGATCGTGGCGCCGCCGCTGGCCCAGGCCGCGGGCTGGCGCGCGGTGTGGTGGCTGGGCGTGGTCTATGCGCTCGTGGTCACGGTGCTCTACCTCGTCGTGGTTCGTCCGGCCCCGCAGGTTGCGGAGGAGGCTGGCATTCAGGCGACCGGCGAGGCGCCAGGGGTCAGGTCGCGGGACGTCCTGCGCAACCGCAATATCTGGCTGCTGTCGGTCGCTTTCGCCGCGTTCAACGCCGCCGCCATTGCCTCCGGGACCTACCTGCCCACATTTCTTTCCACGGAGCGCGGCGTCCCGCTTGCGCAGGCCGCGCTGCTCGCGGCCATTCCCACGCTCATCACCATCTTCTCTGCCCCTGGCGGCGGCATCCTGTCGGACCGGATTGGGTCCCGCAAGAAGCCCTACCTGGCCGGCTTCGCGTTTGCCGCATTGCTGCTGCCGCTGTCTGTCCTCGTGACTGGCTCCGCCCTGGTGCTCGTGTTGGTTGCCGCCGGCCTGACCCTGGGACTTGTCCCGACCGCCATCTTTTCCGGCGCGGTCGAAGCAGCGGGCGACCCGCGGCAGGGCGGGCTCGCCATGGCCATCATCAGTGTCGGTCAGAATGCCGGCATGCTGATCGGGCCGGTGGTGGTCGGTGCGCTGGCCCAGTCGTCGGGCTGGTCCGTTGCCTTTGCCAGCCTCGCCGTGATGGCGCTGATCGGTTTTGCGGCCGGCCTGCTCGCCCGCGTGCGGTAGCGCCACGGGCATATGGTAGAATGAGCACCAGGGGAGCGGCGCCTGTTAGCGTGCCTGACCCCGCCTGACGTGATCGTCCCTGTTCTTCGCCGCTCACACCGCGGGACGGCCCATGACGCTCGTCTACCTTGCCATCGCCTGGACGTGCGGGATTCTGCTGGGGCAGGTGCTCCGCACAGCAGGCATCCTCACCTGCAACACCCCCCTGTGGGCGTTCGGCGCCGCGGCCGGCGCGTGCGTGGTCGGGCTCGCCGCACTGCGGCGGCTCAAGGGGATGCGTCTCGGCGGCGCGCTTCTGCTCTTCCTCATTCTCGGCGCGTGGCGCTACCAGGCCGCACCCTTCGATCCCTGCGTGTCGCCCGACGACCTTTCCTACCATCACGCTCACGCCGCCGATGGGGTCTGGGCCATGTCCGAGGGGACGGTGATCGGCTACCCCGAGGTGCGCGATGCCGAAATCCACTACCAGGTCGAGGTGACCCGGGTCACGATCGATGCCGCGGCATATGACGTGCAGGGCCGGGCGCTGGTCCGTGCCCCGCTGGTCCCCGCGTTCAGCTACGGCGATCGCGTGCGGGTCACCGGCCTGCTGCTGACCCCGCCGGTGCTGGACGACTTCGACTATCGCCGCTACCTGGCCGCGCGCAACATCCACACCCTCATCCGCCGGCCCACGATCGCCCTGCTCTCGGAGGGCCATGGCTCCCCGTTCTGGCACGCGCTCTACGCGGTGCGCACGCGCGCCAGCGCGGTGCTCAACCGCATCCTGCCCGAGCCTGCGGCCGGGCTGGCCAACGGCATGGTGCTGGGCATCGAGGGCGGCATCTCGGAGGAGGTGAGCGATGCGTTCCGGGCCACCGGGACGACGCACCTGATCGTCATCTCGGGCAGCAACATCGCCTTCCTCTCCGGCGCCCTGGTCGCCGCGCTGGCGGGCGTCCTGTCGCGCCGCCGCGCCGCGCTCGTGGCCGCGCCCATCGTGCTGCTCTACGTCCTGCTGGTGGGCGCGGATCCGCCCGCGCTCCGCGCAGGTGTGATGGGCCTGTTGGGACTCGGGGCCATCTACTTCGGCCGCCGGGGGACCGCCTACGTCTCGCTGTGTGCAGCAGGGCTCCTGATGACTGCGATTAACCCGCTGGCCCTGTGGGACATCGGCTTCCAGCTCAGCTTTGCGACCAGTCTGGGGCTGATCCTGTTCCAGCCGCCGCTGAGCCGGGCCGTGGCTGCGTGGCTCGGCAGGCGGCTGTCCGCCGAGGCTGCGCGGCGCGTGGCCGCAGTGCTGGATGCCACCCTCACCGTGACGCTAGCCGCGCAGGTCGCGGTGCTGCCCCTGCTCCTGGCCTACTTTGGCCAGCTGTCCATCATCTCCCTGGTGACCAACGCGCTGGTTGCGCCCGTCCAGCCCGCAATCCTGGCAAGCGGCATCGCGGCCCTGCTGGCCGGGCTGGCCTCCCTGCCGTTCGGCCAGGTGGTCGCCGCGCTGCCCTGGGCGCTGCTCGGCTACACCGTGGCCGTCATTCGCCTGGTCGCAGACATCCCGTTCGCCTTGGTGCCGGTCGGCCGGTCCGGGCCGCTGTTCGTGATGGGCTACTACGCAGTTGTGGCAGCCTTGCTTGCCAGGGGCCGGCTTGCCCTCGCTGCGCGGTCACACAGGCGGCTGGTCCTCGCGGGCGCGCTGGCTGCGGTTGTGGCCCTGTTGTTCTGGAGTGCCTGGCGCACCTTGCCGGACGGCCGGCTGCACGTGCTGTTCGTCTCTGCGGGTGGCGGCGAAGCCGCCGCGCTCACGACGCCTGGCGGGCGCACCGCGTGGGCGTGGGATGGCCGGGGCGACGGCGCGGCGCTGGTTCGGGCGACGCAGCGCGGGCCGTGGCGCGGCGACCGGCCCGATGTGGTGCTGGCACCGTGCGCCTTGTCGCCGTGGCCCGGCGCGGCCTGCATCGATCCCGCAGGCCTGGACCCCGGCGCGGCCGTTCGGCTGGAGCCCGGCGCCAGCCTGGTGCGGCTCGACGCGGGCGCGGGCTGGGCGTTGGCGCTAGAGCACGGCGGCTTTCGGACCCTGCTGCCCCCGACCTTGCCGCAGGAGGCGCAGGCCGCGTTGGTCGCGGAGGATGCGGCAGGACCGTACACAGTGCTCAAGGCGCCCGGGCCGGGGACGGGCGCGTGGCCGTCCGCCGCGCTGATCCGGGACGCCGCGCCCCAGGCCGTCGTGTGGCCGCTGACGACCACCTATCCGCCCGACGTCCGCGATGCGCTGGCCGCCGCGCGCACCATCCGCGTCGATCCGGCCGCGCGCGTCGAGGTGGTCACGGATGGGGAAGGGTTCGCCCTTGCGACGCACAGCGCGGCGGGGCCGCGGTAGCGCCGTCAGGCGCCGGGATAGCCCGCGCCGTCCAGCAGGTTCTGCAGCGCCAGGAAGAGCGGCTCGGGCAGGGTGTCCCAGGGGAACCAGCCCACCTCCGTCGCCTCATCCGCCGCGTTGACGACCGGCTCGCCGTCGATCAGGCGCGCGTCCATCCAGATCGTGATGTAGTGCTTGCCGTCCGCCACGAAGACGTCATTGGTGATCGCGCGGAAGCGGACATCGGCGATGTCGATCCCCGTCTCCTCCTTCGTCTCGCGGATCGCGCACTCCTCCAGCGTCTCGCCGTACTCGAGGTGGCCGCCGGGCGGCGCCCACGTGCCTGCGCCGTGCGCGCCCTGCCGGTGGAGCAGCAGCACCGCATCGCCCCGCGTGATGATCACCGCAACGCCCACGCCTGGTCTTGGATTCATCTCAGGGTGAACGGCGTACCCTGGTGATCGGGCAAGGTTAAATCCGGGGCAATGTCGCCCACCGACAGCTGTTTCATGTTCTCCTCTTCCTGCTGCGCCGGCGGCGTGCAGCCGGTATGGAATCAAGCATTGAGATTATCGCGCCGGAGAGAGCGGTCGGGAAATCTCTCCTGGCGTGGTGTGATTCCGCGGTGAACAGATGCCGCCGGGGGGAGGCGGCCCGGTATCGAGACGGTCAACCTGGTGGAGAAGTTCGCGCGGTTCGACGCGGCCTGGCAGCCGAAGATCGTGGCTTAACGTGATCGCGTTCGTGCTGGCCGCCATCATCGGCGGAGCCTGGCTGCTGTTCGCGCCCGGCCAGGTCGTCGCGCTGGATTAGTCCCCTGCGGTTCTGAGCACAGCCCGGCCGGGGCCGGCCTCAGGCCTCAGCAAGCTCCGTTTCGGCCTTCCTTGACTTGCCACTTATTTCCAACTAGACTGGGTGACAGAGTTGCTTTTCTTCATCAGCCAGCCGCCCGCCAGGGGTCGATGGTAAGATGAGGGGGCCGGTGTGCAAGGCCGCGGCTCCCGCCGTTCAACTGACGACAGGAGGTGACAATCTACCCATCCTTGGTTTCCACACGAAGTCGATTTCCATCCACTGCGTATTTCCTATAGGAGGATCCATACATGCATCGAAGAGTCGTGTTTGCGGTTGTGATACTGATGATGGTATTGGGCGTGATGCCTGCGGCCTGGGGTGCGCAGCCCGTTGCGGCGCTCGCCGCGCCGGCAGCACCACTGGACCTGACGATTCTGCACACGAATGACTTTCATGCGCGGGTCGACGAGTACGATGTCGGCGGTGGGGCGTGCACGACGGCGGCCAACTGCATCGGTGGTTATGCACGGCTGGCGACGCTGATTGCGGGCATCCGGGCGGACACGGAGAACGTGCTGCTGGTGGATGCGGGCGACCAGTTCCAGGGGACGCTGTACTACAACCTGTTCAAGTCGGAAGTCGTGGCGACGCTGATGAATGCGTTGGGCTACGAGGCGATGACGGTGGGCAACCACGAGTTTGACGATGGGCCGGCGGAGCTGGCGGAGCTGGCGACGGCGGCGGCCTTCCCGATCGTGAGTGCGAACCTGGACGTGAGTGCCGAGCCGGCGTTGGTTGGGAAGCTGGCGCCGTACACGGTGGTGGAGCGTGCGGGTCAGAAGGTCGGGATCCTGGGCGTGACGACGCCGGAGTTGCCGGACATCTCGAGTCCTGGGCCGAACGTGGTGGTGCAGGACCCGGTGAGCAGCGTGCAGGCGACGGTGACGGCATTGGCCGGGCTGGGTGTGGACAAGGTGGTGGTGTTGAGCCACCTGGGCTACGACGGTGACCAGGCGCTGGCGGCGGCGGTGAGCGGGGTGGACGTGATCGTGGGTGGTCACAGCCACACGTTCCTGTACGATCCGGCGACGGCGCAGACGTTCAGCCCGCCGAGCCTGAGCATGACGCCGGCGGGGGCGTACCCGACGGTGGTGACGAGCCCGGTGGCTGAGCCGGTGCTGATCGTGACGGCGTACGAGTGGGGCAAGTTCCTGGGCCGGCTGGACGTGAGCTTCGACAGCTACGGGATCGTGTCGGGCTACGACGGCAACCCGATCTACGTGAGCAATACGGTGGCGAAGGACCCGGCGATCGAGGCCATGATTGCGCCGTACCGGGAGGACGTGACCGAGCTGATGACGCTGAAGGTGGGCCAGATCACGGTCGATGCGCCGCTGAGCGTGGACGGGAAGCGGATCTGCCGGTTGGGCGAGTGCCTGCTGGGGAACGTGGTCACGGATGCGATGTTGTGGCAGGTGAACACGGTTGGCGGCGGGGACTACCAGATTGCAGTGTCGAACGGCGGCGGCCTGCGGGCGGCGCTGCTGGCGGGTGATGTGACGTACGGTGGCGTGATGAACGTGCTGCCGTTCGGGAACACGATTGCGACGATGGGGCTGAAGGGTGAGGACCTGCTGGCCGCGCTGGAGCACAGCGTAAGGCTGTACCCGAGCGAGAATGGCGGGTTCCTGCAGGTGTCGGGGATGCGTTACACGTTCGATCCGACGCAGCCGGCGGGCTCTCGCATCGTGAGTGCGACGGTGTGGAACGGGACGACGTGGGAGGCGCTGCAGCCGGCGACGGTGTACAAGGTTGTGACGAACAACTTCACGCGCAACGGCGGGGATGGCTACAGCTGGTTCCGCGACAAGGCCATCAACCCGTATGACTTCGGGCCCGGGCTGCACGAGGCGGTGATCGCTTACTTCGAGACCTTCTCCCCCGTGACCCCGAAGTTCGAGGGACGGATCCGAGCGCTCACGCCGACCGGTCCGCTGGATCTCACCGTCCTGCACACGAATGACTTTCATGCGCGGGTCGACGAGTACGATGTTGGCGGTGGGGCGTGCACGACGGCGGCCAACTGCATCGGTGGTTATGCACGGCTGG
>CAZMIS010000261.1:0-6417 GCA_964566325.1 uncultured Anaerolineales bacterium | reverse complement strand
CCTCGTCGCAGCGGGCGCCGAACATCATCGTGCCCAGGCAGAACTCCGACACAACCTCCCCGGTATGGCCCAATGGAACGCGCTTCATGACTCACTCCTTCGTCAACCCAGAGGTGGATGCTGGCTCGGCCGCACAGCAGGCAGAGCAGCCACAAGCCGTGGCGCACAAAAAAACGGCCCGGCGCAAGCGCCGGACCGTATGCCAAGTCGAATTCGCCTTCGCCATCGAAAGTACCCCCAGCGGGACTCGAACCCACGCTTCTAGCTCCGGAGGCTAGCGCTCTATCCACTGAGCTATGGGGGCATCTGTGAAACGATTATAACACCGGGCTGAACGCCGGGCAAAATCGAGCGATTAAACAACTGGGCCGGAGTTAGGCACTGCCAGCCCTGCCTAACCCCGACCCTGTAGTACGGGTATTATATCACGTTCCCCGGCCAGTTAAGTGACTTTCAATACACTATTGCAGCGCGCGGAGCAGTGTCGCAGCAACGGTGATCAGTCCCAGGACGAACAGCGCCCAGCGATCGATCCGATGCAGGCGTAACGGGCGGAAGGTCGTGCGGATCGCGCCGCCGCCCAGTCCGCGCGCCTCGAGCGCCCAGCCGAGATGCTCGCCGTGACGCAGCGCACCGATCACCAGCGCGATGAGGATCGGCCGGTACGCGGCCAATCGGTCGCCGAAGCGCCGTTGGCTCAGGTCCAGGCCCCGCGCCTCCTGCGCCTCGTGCACCTGGTCGAACAGGCCGGCCAGAATCGGCAGATAGCGCAGCGCGAGCACGATGGTCAGCCCCCATTCGTAGGGCAGGCCGAGCGCGACGAAGCCGCGCACCATCTCGCCCTGGTCCGTCGTGCTGAGCCAGAAGAAGAATGCCAGGCTGACGGCGAGGAGGCGCGAGGCCAGGAGCGCAGCCTGGTGGATGCCCTCCCACGTGACCCTCAGCGGTCCCACGCGCCACAGGGGATCGCCGGCGCCGCCGGAGAAGAACGTCGTCAGCACGAACACCAGGAGGAGCAGCACGGCCATGCCGCGCACGAAGCCGATGATGCGCCCGCGCGGCACCCGCGCCAGCAGCAGCAGCGCCAGGCAGGCGCCCGCAGCGGCCCAGGCGAGCAGGACGCTCGGCCACAGCAGCACCAGCCCTGTCGCGACCGCGACGAAGGCCAGCTTGACCCGCGGGTCGAGGCCGTAGACCCACGTGTTGCGGCGGACGTAGCCGCCGAAGCTAGCCGAGGACATCGACCATCTCCCCCACCGTGCAGACCGTGGGAGGCACGCCGAACGGCGCCAGACGCTGTGCCAGCCGCACGACGGGCGGGACCGCCAACCGCGCGCGTGCCAACACCTCGCGCTGCGCGAACAAGGCGACGGGCGCCCCATCGAAGATGGCCTGCCCGCTGTGGAGCACGATGACGCGGCGCGCGGCCTCGGCAATGACGCGGACGTCGTGAGTGATCAGGATCACCGTGCCGCCCTGCGCGTTGTAGGCCCGCAGACGATCGATCAGCTCCTGCCGGCTCTGCCAATCCAGGCCGCCGGTCGGCTCATCCAACACCAGCACGGCCGGACCGGTGGCCATCACCGCAGCCAGTGTCACCTGGCGGCGCTGGCCCAAGCTCAAGGCCGCGGGGGGCAGCGCCGCGCAGCCGGCCAGGCCATGCGACACCAGCGCAGTCTCGACCCGGCGCGCGACCTCCTCCTTCTCCAACCCCTGCAGCCGCAGGCCGAAGGCCAGCTCCTCCTCCACCGTGGGCGAGAAGATCTGGTGATCCGGGTTCTGAAAGACGTAGCCGACCCGCCGCGCCAGCTGGGCTACCCGCAACGATGCCGTGTCCTGGCCGTCGACCATCACCCGGCCGGCAGCAGGCTTCAGGAGCCCGTTGATGTGTTTTGCCAGCGTGGTCTTGCCGGAGCCGTTGGGGCCCGCCAGGGCGAGGAATTCGCCGGGGCGGATGGCGAAGGTGATGCCCCGCAGCGCGTCCGTGCCGTCGTCATACGCGTAGCGCACGTCCTCGACTGCAATCTGCGGCGCTGCACCCGCCTGTAGAGACGTTGCATGCAACGTCTCTACAACCTCCCGGGGATGTGGCGTCTCTGCAGCGGCGGACCGTGCAAGATCCCGGCGCAGCGCGCCATACGCGCCGCTGAGGGAGGTGAAGACATGCGGCCGGCCGCGCCGATCGGACAGCGCCTGCGCCAGCTCGGCCATCTGTGGCAGGCCCACCCCCCATGCCTTGAGGTCATGTTCGTGCGCAAATACCTCGGCCGGCCGGCCATCGAGCACGATGCGTCCCTCATGGAGCACGAGCACCCGGCCGGCATAACGCTGGACGCGCTCGACATCCTGCGTCGCGATCATGATGGCCATCCGCCGCTGCCGGGCCAACCGAGCCAGGACAGCGAAGACCGCTGCCTTGCTGCCCGGATCCAGGTTCGCGGTGGGCTCGTCGAGCACCAATACCTGCGGCCGCATGGCCAGGATCGCGGCGATCGCCACCCGCTGCTTTTCGCCACCTGACAGGTGCGCCGGGTTGCGGTCCCGATACCGACTCAGGCCGACGGCATCGAGCGCCCACGTGACGCGGTCCGCGATCTCGCCCGACGGCAGGCCCAGGTTCTCCGGGCCGAACGCGATCTCGTCCTCCACCCGCATCTGAGTCAGTTGGGTCTCGGGATCCTGGAACACCAGCCCGCAGACCTGTGCGAGCTGGGCCACGCTGTGGGCGCGGCTGTCCAGGTCGTTGACGATCACCTGGCCGCGAAAGACGCCGCCGAGCGCATGGGGCACCAGGCCGTTGAGCGCCAGGCACACCGTCGACTTCCCCGCGCCGGCCCGCCCCAGCAGCGCCACGAACTCGCCGGCGTGCAGGTCGAAGCTCACGTCCTGCAGCACCTCGGTCGGAGCGGTTCCCCGCAGCGGCGGTGGGTAGGCATAGTACAGGCGGCTGACTTGGATGACAGGCGGCACGTGAATCAGACCTGGATCGAGGGTTGCTGGCATCCCCCGCAGGGGAGCCAAGATCAGAGACAGTCGCGGGCCGGGCGTTCACCCGGCAGACAGCCCGGCCCGCTCATGCGGTCGCTCTACTTCGGCAGGAACGAGGAATCGACCATGTCCGTGTAAGGAATCTCGCGCGCCACCAGGCCCTTGGCCTTGAGCCAGGCGGTCACATCCGCCACTTCAGCCTCGGTGGGAACCCCGACGCCAGGAAACGGCGGCATCTGGTAGCTGTCCTTCAACGACTCCGGCACGCGGCCCTGCTCCATCAGCACCGCGCGGTACTTCTCCGGATTTGCGTTGACTTCGTCCACGGCCTGCTTCCAGGCAAGGAGGAACTTCCGCACAGTGTCCGGCCTGGCAGCGAGGGTGCTCGTTCGGAAAACGAGCACCGATTGCGACAGTTCCGCATAGGCCGAGTCGTCCACCACCAGCCGGGCTCCCGCGGCGATGGCGCCCTGGGCCAGCGGATCGGGCAGCACGGCGGCTTTGATGTTGCCGTTCATCAACTGTTCGAAGCGCACGGTGATGGCGCCCACTTCGATCTTGCCGATCTCATCCGCGGCCAGGCCCTCCCCCGCGAGCATGCGATCGGTCAGGTACTCGATGATCGTGTTGTTGCTGATGCCGATGGGAACGCCCTTCAGGTCGGCCGGCGCGTTGATGTCCGACTTCGGGCTGGCCAGGATGCGAAACAACGGCGCACCCGCGAAGGGCCGCCGCGAGGTGTACACGGCCTTGACCTTGACCGCGTCCTTGTTGAGCAACCCCACGCCCTGCAGGTCGGTCAGCACGCCGTCGACCTGCTCGGTCTGGAGCAGCACATCGCGCTCCTGCGGGCTCTTGACAGGGACGAGATCGACCGTGATGCCCTGGGCTTCGAAGTAGTTGTTCTGCACCGCGATGTAGATGGGGATCGTGTCGAGCACCGGGATCAGGGCCAATTTGAGTGTGGGTTCCTGTGGCGCCGCGGCCGGCGTCGCAGGCGTAATCGGTGCGCACGCGGCAAGCGAGTTGGCGGCGACGAGCACCGCAAGCACTACCGCCAACATTCGAATCGATCTGGAATGCATACTCACTTCCCTCCTACAGCTCATCATACTGACCCGCCCATGAGCTCAATGCCGCTCCTTCGTTCGTTTGGCCGGCCGCTGCGCGGGAAGCTCGCCCGGTGTGGGTCGCTCACGCCGCCATGGCACTACGGACGGCTCGGGGACGGTGTCGTCCTCATCTTCGCCCTCCCAATCCACCCATTCCGGCGAGATGACCGGAGATGGCGCAGCAGGCGTCGCGATCTGGGTCAGAATATAACCGACGCCAAGCGCTACCCCGAGTGCGATGACGCTGCCCTGCCATTGGGTCAACTCGAACAGGCGGCTCAGCAACAACCCAACCGCGGCAATGCCGAGCCCGCCCAACGCTGCCACGACCAGCGACAGCACCATGATGACGACCGCGACCAGCAATCCTGCCAGCAGTCCTTGCATCGTTGCCTCACCTCCGGGATGAGTGAATCGGGAAGCAGCATGGGCCCGTCGGCCCACCCATCACGATAGCACAGCCCCGTCACATTGTGTGTGAGATCACTACCCGTAGGCCGATCAGGATCAGGATCACCCCGCCCAGGATCTCCATGCGCTTGCCGAAGGCGCAGCCCAGCCGGCGGCCCAACGCCAGCCCCAGCGCGGACATGGCTGCGGCAACCACGCCGATGACGACCGAGGGATAAACGATACTGACGTTCAGCATGGCGAGCGAGAGACCGACCGCAAACGCGTCGATGCTCGTCGCCACGGCCAGCATCACCATCGTGGCCCCGCGCGACGGATCGATCTCGTAACACTCGCCGTCGGAATCCAGCCCTGACCGCACCATGCGTCCGCCGACGATGGCCAACAGGCCGAACGCGATCCAATGATCGAACGCAGAAATGTAACCGGCCACCAGCGAGCCGCCCAGCCACCCGAGCACCGGCATGAGACCCTGGAAGAGGCCGAAGTGAAACGCCAGACGGAAGGCGAACCGCCGGCCGTCGACGAACCGCGTCGTACCCGCGCCAAGGCACACCGCGAACGCATCCATCGCCAGGCCGAGGGCGATGAGCAGTACCTCAGCGAAAGCCATCTACTACAGATACCTTTCGAACCAGGCGGCGATGAGGCTGCCGGCGTATGCCGCATCCTCCTGGTTCAGCAGCAGGTGGTCCGCGCCATCGAGTGCGACCAGGCTCTTGGGCTGGCGAGCCAAGGCGTAGATGCGCTCGGCGCTGGCGATCGGCACGATCCTGTCTGCCGGCGCATGCAGGATCAGCAGGGGACGATCGAGGGAGCCAACGATCTGTGCCATGCTGCCGCGCTCGAGATCGTCGATGAACTGCTTCTTGATATGAAAGCGCCTGCCGACTAAGGTGACCTCGGCCTCGCCGCGCTGCTCGATCTCGGGCGCCTGGCGGACGATGGTTTCTCCCAGGTGGCCCAGGTCGGCCGGCGCGGCGATCGTCACGACCGCGGCAGCCGACTCGATCGCACGGGCGGCCTGCATGACCGCCGCGCCGCCGAGGGAATGGCCGATGAGCAACCGGGGCGCCGCATGCTGGGCGGCCAGGTACGCTGCTGCCGCCACGATGTCGTCGACGTTGGAGGTGAAGTTCGTGTCTGCGAACACGCCTTCGCTGTCGCCCAGGCCGGTGAAGTCGAACCGCAGGACGGCGATGCCGGCGTCTGTCAGCGAACGATCGAGAAAGCCGATCGTCTTGAGATTCTTGGTGCAGCCGAAGCAATGCGCGAAGATCGCATATGCGCGCGGCTCACCCTCGTCGGGCAGGTCCAACCGACCGCCCAACAACACGCCCTGGCCTCCGATAAAATCTGCCCGTTCGGTACGCATAACAAGTCCTGATGCCCTGCGCGCGTAGGGGCGGGGTTATCGCGAGCGAAGCTCGCACCCCCGCCCCTACAGATCGCCCCTACCCCTGATCAGTTCTTCTCGTAAGGCACGCCGTCCGCCGCAGGAGCAGCGGCCCGGCCCACCACCCCGGCCAGCACGATCATGGTCAGGATGTAGGGCGCCATGAGCAGAAACTCGGATGGAATCGGCACCCGCAGGATCTGCAGCTTGATCTGCAGCGAGTCTGCGAAGCCGAACAGCAGTGACGACAAGAACGCGCCGATCGGCGTCCACTTGCCGAAGATCATGGCGGCCAGGCCGATGAAGCCCTTGCCTGCGGTCATCACTTCGTCAAAACGGCCGACCGACCCGATGCTGAAGTAGGCGCCGCCGATGCCCGCGATCGCGCCGCTCAGGATGACGTTGATGTAGCGCATCTTGAACACGTTGATGCCGAGCGTATCCGCGGCCTTCGGATGCTCGCCCACCGCGCGGGTGCGCAGGCCCCACGGCGTATAGAACAGCACGATG
>CAZMIS010000260.1:0-6422 GCA_964566325.1 uncultured Anaerolineales bacterium | reverse complement strand
ACAGCAGCGGAAAGGCCATGCGCTTCAGCGCCGCAGTGCCCAGGAGCCCCCAGACGAGGCCGGAGAGGATCAGGATCATCGCCAGGGCCGCCACGAAGTAGGCGCGCTGCATGAGGGCGACCAGGTAGATCAGCACCCCGACCCCTGCGAGAACGAGCCCTGCGTTGGCCGGCTGAAGGTGGCGCGAGCCGGCATTCCACGTGCGCCAGAGCCGCCACGCGAAGAAGGCGGAGATCGCCGGAACGAGGGGCCCGTGTGAATAGTAGTCGTTTCCCAACCATTCACCGGTGAGCCAGCGCAGGGTGGGATAAAAAAGCGCCAGCAGCAGCAGGCTGATCGCAACTGCGCCGGCGACTTTCCATTGGCGGCTCATAATTGAGTCAAGCACCTCGGGGGCGGGATTGGCAGTGCCAAAAGGCCGCCGCAGTGTAACAAGAATGCCGCGCCGCTGTCAAATGACTTCTGGTGGACATGGCGGTTCCAGGTTCTCAGGAGCATCCTGAGCGGAGCGAAGGCGAAGCCGAAGCGTAGTCGAAGGAGGCTCCTTGCGCGTACACGCTTCGGGCTTCACCTGGAGCGCATGTGATGACTGCGCCTACTTCCTTCCGGCCAGCCGGCGGCGAACCCGGTCGCGCCACCCATCGACGCGTTGGCGCAGGCGCCCGCGCCAGTCGTCCTTGCCTACGGGGCCCATGACCCAGTTATAGACGTGCCGCTCGCTCCGTCGAAGCCAGGAGCGGTTGCCGGCCAGCAGCATGCCCAGCCGCGCCAGGACTCGCCGCAAGAAGGTCCGCGTGGTGCGCGGCGGCGGCATCCCCCATTCCACGGCCGCGCCGGCCCACGTCAGGCCCGCGCCGAAGCCCACCAGGACCAGCTTATCGCCCGGGCTCACCCGGCCCTGGGCCACGGCTTCGGCGAGCGCGATGGGGATGGAGGCGGCCGACGTGTTGCCGAAGCGCTCGACGTTGACGAAGAATCTCTCCAGGGGTACGTTGAGCCGCTTCGCGGCGGACTCGATGATCCGCACGTTGGCCTGGTGCGGGATGAGGAGCGAGACATCCGCCAGCTCCCAGCCGGCCTTGCGGGTCACGCTTTCCGCAGCGCGGGGCATGGCCGTGGTCGCGAAGCGAAACACCTCGCGGCCGTTCATCTTGAGGTAGTGCCCGCCGTCGCTCACCGTCTCCAGGCTGGCGGGCCGGTGGCTGCCGCCCGCGGGCAGGATCAGCAGTTCGCCGCCGGACCCATCGCTGCCCAGCTCGGTCGCGAGCACGCCGCAGCGTTCGGTGCATGCGCTGACCAGGACGGCGCCCGCGCCATCGCCGAAGAGGACGCAGGTGTTCCGGTCGGTCCAGTCCGTGATGCGGGAGAGCGTCTCCGCGCCGATGACCAGGACATGGTCCGCCGACCCGCTCTGCACGGCGGCCGACGCCATGCTCAGGCCATAGATGAATCCCGAGCAGCCGGCGCTGAGATCGAACGCGCCGGCCGACGAGGCGCCGAGCGCATCCTGGACGAGACTGGCAGTGCTCGGGAAGACGTATTCCGGCGTTGCGGTGGCCACGATGACCAGGTCCAGTTCCTTGGGCGGCAGGCCTGCCACGATCAGGGCATCCCGGCCGGCGCGTGCGGCCAACACGGCCGTGGTCTCGTGCTCGTCCGAGACCACGTGACGCTCCCTGATCCCGGTGCGCGACACGATCCACTCGTCCGTCGTGTCGACGATGCTGGCCAGCGCTTCGTTGGTCAGCACCTTATCGGGGACGCAACTGCCCCAGCCGGTGATCTGCGCGTACCGGCCGTTCGAGCCACCGTTGGCGCGCGCGGTCATTCGAGCCGCCGGAAGACAACCGTCCCGTTGTGGCCGCCGAAGCCGAAGGAGTTCGAGATTGAGACGTTGACCCTGGCAGGTCGCGCCACGTTCGGCACGTAGTCCAGGTCGCACGCGGGGTCCGGGTGTTCGTAGTTGATCGTCGGCGGGATGATGTTCTCGGTCAGCGTGAGCAGGCAGAACACGCCCTCGACCGCGCCGGCTGCGCCCATCAGGTGGCCGGTCATGCTCTTGGTCGAGCTGACGGCCAGGCGATACGCGTGGTCGCCGAACACCAGCTTGATGGCCTGTGTCTCGCCGGCATCGTTCAACGGCGTGCTGGTGCCGTGCGCGTTGATGTAGTCCACGCCGGTCGGGGGGATGCCGGCATCCTCCAGGGCCATGCGCATGCATTCGGATGCGCCGACGCCATCTTCCGCCGGGGCAGTAATGTGAAACGCGTCGGCCGTGTTGCCGTATCCGATCAGCTCGCCGTAGATCCGCGCGCCGCGCGCACGGGCGTGCGCCAGGCGTTCGAGGACGACGATGCCCGCGCCTTCGCCGATGACGAAGCCGTCGCGGTCGCGGTCAAAGGGCCGGCTGGCTCGCTCCGGCTCGTCGTTGCGTGCGCTGAGCGCCTGCATGTTCTCGAAGCCCGCTACTGCGATGGGAACGATGGCGCCCTCCGAACCGCCTGCGACCATGATGTCGGCGTGGCCGCGGCGGATCATCTCCGCGGCCTCCCCGAGCGCGTGAGTGCCGGTGGCGCAGGCCGTTGCGATGGCGAGGTTGGGCCCGCGCGCCCCGATCATGATGCTGATGTGCGCGGAGGCGCTGTTGAGCATGAGCGCGGGCACGGCGAACGGACTGACGCGACGCGGTCCCCGCTCCACCATCGTCATCTGGTTTGCCAGGAGCGACTGCACCCCGCCGATGCCCGAGCCGACGATGACGCCCACGCGACGCGGATCGGCGGCGGGCATCTCGAGCCGCGCATCAGCCAACGCCTCCCGGACCGCCGCGACGGCGAGGTGCAGGAAGCGGTCCATCCGCCGGGCGGTCGGCTTGTCCAGATAGAGGGTGGGGTCGAAGTCCTTTACTTCAGCCGCAATGTGCGTCTTGTAGGTGGAGTGATCGAATTGGGTGAGAGGGCCGATGCCGGAACGCCCTGCGATCAACGCGTTCCACGTGTCCGGCACGTTATGGCCGAGGGGGGTCACCAGGCCGAGGCCGGTGGCAACTACCCGCTGAGAATCCGAACGAGTCAAGAGAACCTCCTGAGATAGACAGCAGTGGCGCCCTGAGACAGCAGGGCTGCGTCCAGGCGAGCCATCCTGATTAACACGATCCCCGGTGAAAGGACGCGTCCGGTCTCATCTGCGGGGAATTCCCCATGGGGTCTTCCCCCGAACATTTCGAACGCAGGGGTCATTTGCGCGGCGGCTTGCTTTGCCGTACCATACGTTTCGACTTCCAAGTGCGAGGCGCCCGATGAAGATAACCAAGGCTGTGATCACAGCGGCCGGTCCCCGGCAACGAACCCTGCCCCTGCAGACCGTGGTCGATCGTGACGGCGTGCAGAAGTCGGTGTTGCAGATCGTGCTCGAAGAAGCGCAGCGTGCCGGCGTCGAGGATATCTGCGTCGTCGTCTGTCCCGGAGATGAAGTCCCGTACGCCCGCGCCGCAGGCAAGCTGTCAGCACGCCTGGCGTTTGTGTCCCAGGATCAACCGCGGGGCTACGGCGAGGCGATCCTCTGTGCACGACCGTTCACGGGCGATGAGGCCTTCCTGCACCTTGTCGGCGATCATCTCTGGGTCAGCGCGGGCAGCGAGGGATGTGCCGAGCAACTGGCCGCTGTGGCGGCCCAGGAAGCTTGTGCCGTCAGCGCCGTGCAGGCGACGCGCGAGACCTTGTTGCCCTACTTCGGCACGGTCGGCGGCCGGCGGCTGGCGGGAAGACAGGACCTGTATCTGATCGAGGACGTGATGGAGAAGCCGACGCCGACGGAGGCTGAACAGCGTCTGCTGGTGCCCGGCCTGCGCGCCGGCCACTATCTCTGCTTCTTCGGCCTGCACGTCTTCACACCGGGCATCATGGACATCCTGGCGCACATGGCCGGGCGGGATCGCGATGGTGTGACGCTTTCGCGTGCGCTGGCTCTGCTGGCCGGCCAGGAACGGTACCTCGCGTTGGAGCGCCCCTGGTTCCGCTACGACGTCGGCGTCCAGTACGGCCTGCTGATCGCCCAGCTCGCGCTGGCCCTCTCCGGCCGCGATCGTGACCTCGTGCTCACGCAGCTTCTCGAGCTTCTGGCCGCGACGCGCCGTGAGATACAGAGCAGCCGGGAGGCCGCGTGACCGGGCAGCTCGTTTCGATCATCACGTCCTCCGATCCGGACGTGCGCAACCGGTCTGTGGATGCGTGGGCGCGCTCGGCAACGGCGGAGGAGTTGCTGGCCGAGTGCGCGGACCTCGAAGCATTCCGCAAGCGAAGCACGAATCTTTACGAGCGGGTTCGTGCGCTGCTCTTTCTGTATGACATCCATCGCTTCCACCTGCCGAATAAGGTTGGCGTCGACGAACTCGGTTTCGTGGCGTTCGAAGGGTACAGCTACCTGTTGAGGCGCCGGTTCGAGGAAGCCATCCAGGTCTTCCTGGGCGAACAGGCCCGCCAGGGCCCGAACCAGTCCGTTTCCAGTGCGCTGGCTGCGGCCTATCATCACCTGGGATTCCAGACACTGGCCGACCAGGTCCGGCGCAGCGTGCGCTCCGTGCGCGGGAACCAATGGATGTTCCGCATCGGCCATCCGGCCGACCAGCCGCTTCGCATCCGTCCGGAGCTGCTGGTCCGATCCGAGAACGATGGGCCCTATCCCGTCCTGCGCGAGACGACGCCGGTGCGCATGGACCTGTCGCACAGTGCGTGGAGCGATATCTTCTTCCTCGGCATGGACTTTCCTGAGGGCGCACGCGTCCTGAACATATCGATCGACCTCGGCGTGCGCGGCCGCGATGCGGAGCCCCGCCCCCCCGTGGAGGCCTACCTCCGCGTCATCGATGAGCCGATCCTGCGGCTGGCCAGCGTCGACCTGGCCGCCCGCGCGGATATCACCAGCCTCGCGGAGGTGTTCGATTTTGCCCGCGACTACCTGGGCCTGCTCAAGGCTGCCCTGATTGCCTCAGGCCTCGTCCCGCCCGGGATGGAAGGCTCAGAGGAGCGCCTGGCCGATCTGTTGGCCCGCGTGGTGGGTCCGGGACGCGGCATCGAGCTGGTCAGCAGCGTCAACGGCATTCCCAAGGGGTCGCGGCTGGCCGTCTCCACCAGCCTGCTCGCCTGCCTCATCGCCTGCTGCATGCGGGCCACCGGTCAGGCGCGTTCCCTCACCGGACAGCTGGCCGAACATGAGCGCCGGCTGGTGGCCGCGCGTGCCATCCTCGGCGAGTGGCTCGCCGGATCGGGGGGCGGCTGGCAGGATTCGGGCGGGGTGTGGCCGGGCATCAAGCTGATCACGGGCGTGTTGTCCGGCGCAGACGACCCCGAATCCGGCATCAGCCGGGGCCGCCTCCTGCCCGACCATCGCATCTTCGGCCCGGATGAGGTGCCACCGTCGACCCGGCAGGCGCTGCAGGACAGCCTGGTGCTCGTGCATGGGGGGATGGCGCAGAACGTCGGACCGATCCTGGAAATGGTGACGGAGAAGTACCTGCTGAGGTCGGAGGCAGAGTGGCTGGGCCGGCAGGAGGCGTGCCGCATCCTCGACCAGGTCGTCGAGGCCTTGCAGCGCGGTGATGTCCGCCGGCTGGGCGCACTCACCTCGCGCAATTTCGCCGGGCCACTCCAGACGATCATCCCGTGGGCCACGACCCTCTACACGGAACGCCTGATCGAGCGGGTGAAAGCGCAGTACGGCGAGCACTTCTGGGGATTCCTGATGCTGGGCGGCATGTCCGGCGGCGGGATGGGGTTCATCTTCGATCCCTCCGTGCGCGCTGCGGCCCAGGACCGGATGCAGGAGATCATGTCTCAGGCGAAGCGGGAACTCGAGTCGGCGCTGCCCTTCGCCATGGAGCCGGTCGTCTACGACTTTGGCGTCAACGAGCGGGGCACGTGGGCCGTCTTGCTGGACGGGCGAAGCGACCAGGCGGGCGGCGACGATGCGCTGCCCCTCATGCCCCCGGGCTACTACGCCATGTTTGTGCCCGACCTGGTGCGACTGGACCGGCGCCAGCTGACCCCGTGCCGCCGTGCGGAGCTGGCGTTGTTCGCCGCTGCCGCACGCCGCGCGCCGGCGCTGGCCGGCATGGTGCACACCATGTTCGACCGGCTACTTCCGTCGTTACCCGCGTCAGACGACCAGGAGAACGAGCGGACGCTCGCAGCCATGCTGGCCGAACATGGTTTCGATCCGGTGCAGCACGAGCAGATCCGTGCCGACATGCGCGCGGGCCGGCTGGGCCTGGCGCAGAATCGCCTGCCTGCCAACAGCGACATCCGCGATGTCGAACACGGTCATGTGTTCGACGCAGGCGCAGGCCTGGAGTCGCTGGCGGAGTACCGCCGCGAGGGGCTGGAGGCGTTGCGTTCGGGTGCAGTGGCGGTGGTGACGCTGGCGGG
>CAZMIS010000259.1:0-6424 GCA_964566325.1 uncultured Anaerolineales bacterium | reverse complement strand
TAGAGCGCGCTGTGATAACCCCGGAAGTGCTCGAAGTGTGAGAGATCCCGCGGCCGTCCGAAGTTGTACAGAGTGATCACGAGACCGGGTATGCCCCGACCGACTCGACTGCTTGCCTGGATGTACTCGGCTGTCGACTTGGGCTGACCGTTGACCACCATCAGTCCAAGCCTGGGCACATCGACCCCAACGGAGATCATGTTCGACGCCAGGACAGCGTCCTTGGGAGCGGGGAACTCGAAGGGGTCAGCCTTGAATTGCGCGAGCGTCGTGGACAACGCATGCAGCAGGCCTGGCAACTCGCGCGAAGACTTGCGACTGCTCAATTCCTCCGGCTCGAGTTCAAGAATGCGTCGCGCCGATCCGAGACGCCCGGCCAGAAACTGCATCTGTCGCGGAACGTCATCCTGCATCAGTACATATGCACCGCCCAGTTCGCGCAGGCTGTTGAAGTAGGCGACACAAGTCCAGTAGGCATCGATCGACCGGTCATCAGCCTTCCCGGTCTCGACCAGCGTCGCCGCTGACTGAAGCAGTGCCGCGATGACTGCCTGCAGAGCGAACTTCGGGCTACGGCCGGCCGTCGGGATGCCTATGTACAGACGGTCGGGGCCACCGGCGTCGCGTACGGCGAAGAACGAGTCGGCCGCGTCGAATCCTGGTGGCGGAAACTGCAGGACGCTTCTGTCGAACAGTGCGCGCACCTGCGCTGCGGCATGACCGATGGTTGCTGTCGACCCGATGACCTTCGGGCGAACTCCGTCACGTGTGCAGACGAGATCGACGATGGTCTCGTACAGACCCGCCATCGAACCCAGCGGCCCCGAAATCAGGTGGAGCTCGTCCTGGATGATCAGGCCGGGTGGAAGCCCGCTGTCAAGGCCGAAGATCCGTCGAATGTCGGTTCGGCGGGGCATCTGGGCAAACTTGTCGATCGTACCGATTAGCAACGATGGCGGGTTTGCGTAGATCGTGGCATCAACGGTCAGGACGGGCAGTGGCTGGCCACCGGTCTCGCAATCGGCCTGGCTGCAGACGATGTCGATGCGGGCCTGCAGCGGATCGGCTTGGTACGCCGTGCCCCGCAACTCCGAACCGCAGACCGGACAGCGGAGCAGTTGCCGGGGCGTGGACTTGGGCTTCTGGTCCGCATGCTCCTGATCCAGGGCTTCGCGTGCGTCCTCCATCAAGTTGGGCGTCGCTTCGCTTCCCACGTAGAGCCCGAGCGTGATGCGCGCGTCTCCGAGACGCACGTCGGCCGCGCGGATGGCGTCACACGCAGCGATCAACGATGCCGCACGCTGGAACTGCTGCACCGTCAGGAGGCGCAGCGTGTAGCGCATCAGCACATCGACACCGCCCTGCTGGCGCCGATGCTCGTCGGTGAGGCGCCTGTGGAAGATCTGGAAAGCAGTCAGCGCAAGGTATGCCTCGGTCTTGCCACCGCCCGTCGGGAACCACAGCAGGTCCATGCACTCGCGATCATCCAGTTCCGGATCGGCAAGCCCAGGCAGGACCAGCAGCATGAAGGCAAGCTGGAACGGTCTCCACAGGAGAGGTCTCGGGTGCTCCTTTGCACGAAACTTCGACTGCCGGTCCATCGCAGTGTTGGCGAGGGCAAAGGCCGCCCAGACGGCGTCATCCCTTCGGAGCATCTCGACGCCGGCGCGAATCCTTTTCAGGGTAGCCCCGCATCGAGCGAGGTTGTGATCCGCGGCCTTCTTCAGATCCCCATGGAAGTCGCCGATGCGCGATCGCAGCAACTGCTCGATCCAGATCGCATAGCACTCGGCGAAGGCGTCGAGCGAGGCCGTGATGGCGACGCGCTCGTGCTCGCGCCCCAGGTACTCGGCCTTCAGCGCGTCAGGATGTGTCTGTCGGAATGCGTTCAGGAGTTCGTGGCCGTCCGGACTTGTCCCGACGACACGAGTCTCGGGCAACCAGGCGGTCCGGACTTCGTGAACGGCATCAGCTGCATCCTGCGACCAGTTCGCGGCGATGCCATGGCCGACGGCAAACTCCCGCACGTCCCGATAGAGCAGCGCATTCGTGAGCGAGTCTTCGTCGCCGCTCGTGATCGGGGGCGCCCTTCTGGGCTGTATTGCGGGGACTTCACCGACAGTTGACCTGACAACGAGTCCGGCCTGGAACAGGCAACGGGCATCCCTCGGTCCGGAATCCTCATCGTCGGTTTCCTCATTGATCAGGGTCACCGTGAAGACATGCTGATCAATCCCCACGCGCCGTCGCACATGGAGGGAGAGACGCCGGTCAATGATCGACGCGCCCTGCGCGTCGACGAACTCGTTGATCCTGGTCGTGCCGGAGACCTCGCCATGCGGCAGCTGTACCGAGTATCCAAGGCGCTTGCGCGCCCACGCCCTCTTCGCTTGAACGGGCTTCGACGCGGATCCCGGGGGCAACTCAGTGGCTTGCCCTGCAGCCGGCGTGCTGCTAGCCGTCGCCTCGACCTCGATGGGCTGATATCGCGCCGTTTCTCCCAGGCTGATCGTCACGGTGGCGTGTCTGGCGACAGCAAACGTGATGCCGATCGAGCAGGGCCGGATCGCGCGATAGCCCGGCACGGCTGTCTCCACACCCGAGGCGGGATCACTTCCGGAGTCAAGGCCGGTGTCATCGTCGACACCATCGACAGGGGCGCCGCGCGGCCACAGGATGCCGGTCAGGTAGGTATCGACCGGCGCTGACTCGATGACCTCATCCGGCTTGAGTGGCCCCATGAGCAAGGCGCTGGATGTTCCCGCGAGGTCGGCCCTGACCTGCTCCTGCCGTGAAGAATCATTTGCCATTGCGTTTCCAGGTCTTGAAGTCGCCGGTGCCGAACAGCGTGATCCCGAGCCATAGCCGGCTCGAATGCCACGGCTCCGGGATGGCCGGGTCCATGTCGCCTCGCGCGGCCAACGACACGACCTCTCCGATCCGCAGATTGAAGATCTTGTTGGGCAGCGAGAGCCCCTTGTCCCACAACAGATCCAGCAGGTCGGTCGTCACCTGCTGAGTCGTGCGCGCGAGGCGCATTCCCTCGTGATTGCCCTCCTGCAGGCAGACCTCGTATCTGACATCGCGCGCCCGCGATCCTTCGCCCGTGGTTTCGATTCGCTTGAGGATGACCTTGTGCCCACGGAGCATGGCCGCCCTTTCGGCCAGCGACTTCTGTACTTGCGATACCTGATCAGGGTTGCCATGGAACTCGCCGTCGACAAAGCTCGCGGGATCGATATCCCCGCTCAGCCCGAACTGGAAGTTCGTCATCTTTCCCCAGGAGAGGAAGCGGCTCCTCCCGCTTGGCAGCACCTTCTCGTAAGGCGCCTTGTAGATGCAACCCGATGGAATCCTACCGAGTGCACTGCCTGCCCTCGTGACCGCGACGAATCCGACGTGGGCCAACTCAAGCGGGTCCTCCGGGGCTTCGTCATCATCGCGGGGCCGCGGATCGAGCAGAGCGACGTTGTCGAACTCCATGCCCTTGGCCTGGTGGACGGTCGTCACGTAGACCGCAGCATCTTCAGAGAAGTGGTCATCGGGGAACGAATCCGGCCAGGCCAGGCGTTCCCGGAGTGCCTCCATGTCGATGGCCGTCGCACTGTCTGGCGCGCCGCTTGCACGAGCCAGTCTTGACCACGCCACGTCCCGCGAAGGGAGATTCAACGAGGCACGCGCAGCGACATCGAGTTGCTCCTCTGCCTTGGCATAGACGATGTCGAATGTCGAACGCGCTACTGTCGACGGCTTGAATCTCGCGAAGAGCGCGGAGATCCAGGCCGGGGTCACGGTGGTCGCCCCAGCCGTCCGCAGACGTACTGGCACCGCCGGACCTTCGACGATGTCTCCGAGCAGCATCTTCGTAACCCGCACGGCTTCGCCGTTGCTTCTGGTGAGTATGGCGACCGACCCCGCGGGGAGCTTGGCCAGCCAATCCGGCCCGAGCATGACCTCGGCAGACGATGCCGGCAGACGCTCCAGGAATCGCTGCATCGCAGCGAGCTTCTTCTCGGAGGTGAGTTCCTCACTCCGGAGGATCTTGCGCAGGCTCGCAGCCATGGTCGCGAGCTTCTCGGTGGACCTGTGGTTGCGTGTCAGCGAAACTTCTCGAAGTCCCGGACCCATGCGAGTCTTCAGCTCCTGCCAGGGGTCGTCCGCCGTCGGTTGCCCCTTTGCCCGAGCAGCCCATCGATAGATGGACTGGACCGGGTCGCCAAGGACGGTGAATCCCACCCTCCGTCCTCCTGCATTCAGCCTCGAAAGCAGCTCGACAACCATGCTCGCCCGGACTCCCGGCAGATCCTGGAATTCGTCGACGATCACATGCCGGATGCCATCAAGGCGCTCCGACAGGACACTGTTGGACTCATCGGCCAGTGCCGATGTCGCAGCGGCGATGTTCTCGTCGTGCTGACGCCCGAGCAGGTCGGGCACGGCTGCGCCCCCCTGCCTCAGGATGCGGAAGGCCCACGAGTCGAATGTCCGTATCGCGAGATGCCGAAGGTCCTCGACCACGTGCTCGTCGGGCAGACTGAGGGCCGCGATGCGGCGAGTGAGTGTCGCCACGGCGCTTCTAGAAAAGCTGAGCACCAGAATCTGGCCCGGCAGCAGACCGGAACGGACCAGATGCGCGAGGCGCATCGCAGCAACCTGCGTCTTGCCAGTTCCGGGACCCGCCACGACAAGCAGCCAGGCGTCAGGCGCCGCATCGATGACAACGGACTGTTCTGCGTTCGGTTCGAACACGTGGGCAGCTGCAGGCGCACTCGCGGTCGTCATGCCGCCCTGCCCTCTGTGACTGCCCCTGCCCGCTCCCTGGCCTTTTTCAGACGGCCACGCATCAGGCCATGCACGACCTCTGCGATCCGCTTGGCAAGCAAGGGCGGCACGGCGTTTCCCACCTGGGTGTACTGCTGTGTCCGGTTCCCCTCGAAGAAGTAGTCATCAGGGAAGGTCTGCAGCCGCGCCGCTTCGCGCACGGTCAGACTTCGACACTGGGTGGGATCGAAATGGATGTAGTAGTGACCATCCTTCGCGATGTGCGACACGATCGTGCTTGACGGGCCGTCTGCACACTGCACGCGGAATCTGTCGGGGAACGGTGTCCGGCGCTCCAGAACATCACGGGCGTTCTCGTGGTCCGGGAGCAGAGCAATCGGGAAGTTGTCCAGCTTGGGCGCATGGCCAAACTCCTGTGCGAACGTCGCGGCAAACAAGTACCGCGCAAGGTCACTGGCCATGTGCTGTCGTGCCTCGTGCTGGATCACACCTCCCAAGCCTGGGGCTTCGAGCCATGCAGCAAGTTCCTTGGGGACTCCCGCCAAGGTTGCGCGCTTGCGAATGAACTGGGCCCCTGCATCTTCAAGTTCGGTTGCTACAGACGCTGCCGTACCCATGGCTGCGATGACTTGCCTCTCGCCACCGACTCCCCAGCCGCGCACGGTGGAGGCGGCGGATCGAACCACCGCTCGCCAGGCATCTGGCGAATCGGCTCCACGCGAGAGCCGGCTCCGGATCCGTGGCATTCCGGCAAGCGTCTGGGCCACCGTCACCTGGCGGCTCGACTCGACTAGCAACCCAGATCCGTGCTGCGACAGATCCGAACGCACGCCCAGGAGAATCACCCGATGCCGAGTCTGCGGAATTCCGTATCGCTCTGCCTCGATGATGTAGTCATCTGGCACCAGGCCGAACAACTCGTCATGCTTGACAAGTGAACGGATCTCGTAGGAAAGGCCCTTGGCCGGCGCCGCAAGGTCCTTGCAGATTCGCGAGAACATGGGCATGCCGCCGTGGTGCGACGAGAGCAGCCCCTTCACGTTCTCCATCACGAACACGGGCGGAGCGTGAGCCCGGATGATCCGCAGGTATTCCCGATAGAGAAAGTGCTTCTCGTCGGCCTCGAAGGCCAGATCGTTGGCTCGTCGTGCACGCCCGGCAAGCGAGTAGGCCTGGCACGGAGGTCCACCTATGAGAATCCAGTTCGATTCCCCGGCAAGCGCAGCCCTGATCCGGTTGTCTACCGTGCTCGCGGGGCACTTGCCAAGCTCGGCGTTCATTACCTCGACGCTGGCTTCCTCGATGGCCTCGCGGACGAGCGGCAGTCCGTCGAAGGTGGCGCGGTCGATCTCTCCCCGCAGCAGCGCGTAGTAGGTGTCGATTTCTCCTGCGTCGGCCAGGAATCTGCGAATCGTACGGAGTCGAAGGGTCTGGCATGCGACCTCTTCCTTCTCGACAGATAGCGCGATACGGAAAGCGTGCTTTCCCTGGTCATCCAGAAGCGAGGAGAAACCTTCGCCCAGTCCACCAGGGCCTGCGAAGATGTCCACTATCGGAATCGATCGGGTGCCTCCCACCACTTTGCCCTTGATATTGTTGTCCATGCATTCTGCCTGTTGGCCATGCGCGCTATCGGGCAAAC
>CAZMIS010000258.1:0-6442 GCA_964566325.1 uncultured Anaerolineales bacterium | reverse complement strand
GCCGGGCCGTATAGATGTCTTGTGTTTTTGGGACAGGCTGTCGTCCGATTAGGACAGATCGCGGGTGAAGGGGTGGGCCTGATTCCGGTAGGCGCTGGGCGACATGCCAACTTCGCGGCGGAAGATCCTGGAGAAGTAACTGGAGTCGCCGAAACCCGCCGCACTCATGACCTCAGTGATATTCATGTGGCCTTCATCCAATAGCCGCCGAGCCTGCACCACGCGGAAACGGTTGAGATAGTCGATGGGCGTCAGGCCGGCCTCCTGTACGAAACAGCGCGTCAGGTGCCGCTCGCTGACGCCCGCATGCCGTGCCATCCGTTCCCGCGAGATATCCTCCGCGTAGTGGGCATGGATGTAGGCCATGACCTTCCGCGCCAGGCGCTGGGTCTCGCTGCCGAGGCGCCTGTGGCGCGCCAGGGCCTGCTCCATCTGCGCCAGCGTCTCCTGCGTCGTGAACATGCCCTTCTGCAGGATGGACGCCACCCCGCGACCCAGACGCTCCATGTCATCCTCCGACAGGCTCTGTGCCGTCAGCACGATCACAGGGATGTCACGCCACCGCGGTTCCTGCTGCATGGCCTCCAGCACGCCGATGCCGTCCAGCTCGGGCATCATCAGGTCCAGCAGCACGAAGCGGGGATGGTCGCGCGGGCTCTCGCCGCATCGCAGATGATCCAGCGCCTGCACCCCGTTGGTCGCGGTCAGGATGCGGCACTGGGGGAAGTGCTCCCGCACCATCGCACTGTGCAGCGCGAGGATCTCGGGTTCGTCGTCGACGATGAGAATCGCCTGGTCACCGGTCGCATGCTCTGCAAGCCCCAGGTTTTGCAGCGCCTGGGCCAGGGCCGCGGGACCCATCGGCTTGACGAGGTAATCCAGGGCCAGGACGGCCCCCTGTCCCTGCTCGGCCAGGAGCGAGTAGAGCAGCACGGGGAGGTCCTGGGTCGCCTCGCCATGCTTCAGCGCGTCAAACAGCTGCCAGCCGCGTTCCCAGGTGGGCTGCAGGTCCAGCACCACCGCGCCCGGTCGCCGCGCGAGCAGCTGCGCCAGCCAGTCTTCCTGGCCGGCAACCGGCAGCACCTCGACATCGAAGCCCTGCTCCTGCAGATGGTCCCGCAACAACTCGCCGGCGCCGGCCTGCTCGGTCAGCAACACCACCGCTTGCGAGCGCCCGCTGCCGGGTGCGGAACTCACCTGGCCGGCCTCCCGCGGAGACCAAACGGCGACATCAGGCGCCTCCGAGCCAAAGGCTGGCAGCCGGTAGTAGAAAGTCGAGCCGCCGTGGGCGAGTCCCGACGACCGTACGCCGATCTCGCCGCCGTGCAGATGGATGATCTCCCGGCAGATGGCCAGTCCCACCCCCAACCCGCCGAAGCCCCGCGCTGCGGTGCGTTCGGACTGGCGGAACTCGTCGAAGATGGCGTCCTGCTCCTCCAGTGGAACACCCAGCCCGGTGTCGCTGATCGACACCATCACGTCGCCCTCGCAGAGGGCGATGCTGACCCGCACCGCCCCTGCCGCAGTGAACTTGACCGCATTCGAGACCAGGTTCAGGGTCAATTCCTGCAGCCGGGCGCCGTCCCCGCGGACGGGGGGGAGATCAGCCGCGATCTCAACCTGCCAATCCAGGCCCTTGCTGCGCGCCATCTGCTCGCCGACCAGGAGGGTGGGCTGCAGCACGGCCGCGATGTCGAGCGACTTGAACGCCATGCGCAGCTGGCCAACCTGGCTGCGGGCCAGGTCCAACACATCGCGCACCAGCCCGCCCAACTGCTGGGCGGTCGCACGGATGCGCGCAAGGTCCTGGCGGTACGGCTCAGGCAGGGGCGGGCGGCTCCGCGACTCCTCGCGCAGCATCATCTCGCTCAGCCCTTCCAGCAGGATCAACGGCGTCCGCAACTCGTGACTGACCATGGACAGGAAGCGGCTCTTGAGGTGGTCGGCCTCTTCGGCCAGGCGCTGGCGTTCCTGCGCGGTCCGCTGCGCCGCCAGCGCCGCATGGTACAGGTGCACGTTCTCCTGTAACAGGGCCACGCTGGTCAGAGAGCTGCTGATCTGCTCCTGCAGGACGCGGTAGACCTGGCCCTGGCAACCGCTCCCGTCCAGCATGATGAAGCCCAGTTGCTCGTCCCGCTGGAACAAGGGCTCGACGACAATCGTGCGGGATGAGGTGGAGGGCTTCACCTCCGCCCCCGGCTCCTCCGCTTCGGACGACGCAGCAGTGTCCAGCAGACCGCCGGATGCCAGGGCTGCGGCCTGCCAGGTCGTTCCGACCGGCGGCAGCTCTGCCCGGCCAGCCTCGTCGTAGGCAAGCACGAGCCGGCACGTGTCGAACGGCGCGGGCGGAGACTCCCGATCCAACGACGGATTGTCGGAGAGAGCCACGGCGCAGGAGCCGATGCCCAGGACCGGCAGCTCGCGCGCCAGGATGTCCATCATCTCGGGGACATCCTCGGCCAGGGATAGCGACCGGGTGATATCGTGCAGGCGATCGGACTGCTGGTTGACGCGGCGGGTGGTCTCGGCCTGTGCGCGCCACGCGACCTCGCCGATCAGCACGCGCGCCTGGTGCCAGAGGCTCTCCGCACAGCTGAGCCGGGGATCGTCAGCAGCCATCAACGGCAGCAGTTGCCCGCGCAGGGTCGAGATCACTTCATGCCAGGCCCACGCCTCGCCTCCCGCATCGACTGTCTGGCGCAGGAGGTCATCGAGTGTCACGAGAAAACGACCCGGCGAGCCTCCGTCCAACTCCGCGAGAAGAGCATCGAGCAGCACCGGCGCGCTGTGGGCAAGCGGATCGCCGTCAGCGGGCTCCCGGTCGAGCGCGGCAAGGTTGGCGGAGCATCCTGAGCGGAGCGGAGGCGAAGCCGGAGCGTCATCGAAGGATGCTCCAGGTAAGGCGCCGGGCAAGGCGCCGGGCAAGGCTCCGGGTAAGGCCCCGGGTAAGGCTCCTGCCCGCACGACCGCGGCGTCGAAACAGCCACACGAACGGCGGATGACCAGCTGCGCGGGCAGCGACACCTCATCCGGCAGAACTTCGCCCGCCAGTCGCGCCAGGAGCATGGTCAGGGCCTGGCAGCCCCGCTCCCGCATGCTGATCCTGAGGGTGGTCAACGGCGGGGTGAGAGCTCGGCTGGCGGGCCGGTCGTCGAAGCCGACGACCGAGACCTGGGCGGGCACCTCCACGCCGCGCGCCTGCAGGGCCGGCAGTGCGCCCAGCGCGAAGGTGTCGCTGGCCGAGACAATCGCGTCGAACTGCACGCGGCGCTCGTCCAGCAGGAGGCGCACGGCCTCCGCGCCGTTGGCCTGCGCCGCGAGGCCGTCCGCCTGCACCCACAGATAAGGCGGCGACACAAGGCCGGGGTCGTAGGGGATTCCGTAAGCCGCCAGCGTGTCGCAGTAAGAGCGATAGCGTTCAGCGGCCTCGCGATGCGCGGCAGGACCGCGGATGAAGGCCAACCGGCGCCGGCCGTGGACTTCAATGAGGTGGGCCATCACCGCACGCGTCCCGCCGTAGCTGTCCAGGAGCACGCCCGGGATGCCCGGCAGCGCGATGCCGATGCTGACCATGGGAAGGGGCTGATACCGCTGGCAGAAGGCAGCGGTGGCCTCGGGGCCCGCGTAGTAGCCCAGGGATGCGCCCCACACGACCAGCCCGTCGAGCTTCTCGCGATCCACAAGGTCGTAGATCGCATTCGCACGGCGACCGGCGGCTTCGGGGTACTGCACCTCGCCGCCGACGAAGCACAGCAGGTCCACATCGTGCGCCTGCGCGGTCTCGACCATGCCGCGCCAGATCGCCCGCCCGTGGTGATCGCTGATCCTGGGCGTGATGTAGCCGATACGCGGGCGCCGTCTCTGCGCTCCCGCAGACCCCAGCTGGCTCATCGGTAGACCCATTCGGCATTAGCTCACGGCAAGCACCCACGACAGACGCCTGCGTCGAGCACCCCCGCCCAGGATCCGGCCTATCTCCCCATCCAGCCGCCGTCGATGCACAGGATGGCGCCGTGCACGTAGTCGGCCCCCGACGAGGCCAGGAACACGGCCGCGGCCTGCAGGTCGGCGGGCACGCCCCAGCGGCCCGCCGGGATGCGATCGAGGATGGCCTGGCTGCGCGCCGGATCCGCGCGCAACGCGGCGGTGTTGTCCGTCGCCATGTAGCCCGGCGCGATGGCGTTGACGTTGATCCCGTGCTTCGCCCACTCATTCGCCAGGGCGCGCGTGAGCCCTGCAACCCCGCTCTTGGCCGCGGTGTAGGATGGGACCAGGATGCCGCCCTGGAACGACAGCATCGAAGCCGTGTTGATGATCTTGCCGGCGCCGATGCCGGAACGCCCGGCGCCGCCGCCCTGCGCCACCATCTGCCGCGCTGCGGCTTGCGACAGGAAGAAGAGCGCCTTCAGGTTGATCTGGATGACGTCATCCCAGTCCGCCTCGCTGAACTCCAGCGCGGGCGCGCGGCGGATGATGCCCGCGTTGTTGACCAGGATGTCCAGCCGTCCCATCTCCGCCACCGTACGGGCGACGACGTCGTCCAGGTCAGGCACCGTGGCCTCCCCCAGGTCGCAGCAGATCTGGAGAAACCGGCGCCCCAGCGCCTGGACTGCCGCACCGGTGTCATCGCTGATGCAGCGGTCCAGCGCAACGATGTTCGCGCCGGCCTCGGCCAGCCCCAGGGCGATGCCCTGCCCCAATCCGCGTGCGGCCCCGGTCACCAGGGCCACGCGGCCATCGAGGCGAAAGAGATCGAGAATCATGCGGCCCGCCTCCCTCAGTGTCCCAGCGCCTTCAGCATTGGGATCGTACGGCTGACCCATCCCAGCGCCGGGTCGTCCGCGGTGGCCTGCACGCGCTGATTGCCGGCCAGGACCCACAGGAAGTAGCTGGTGTAGCCCGGCGCGCTGTTGGTCGTATGATAGCCCTTGGGCGCCATCAGGATGGTGTTGTCCTTGACGATGTAGCCCGTGTCGATCTCGTCGTTGTAGTAACGCACCATGCCGAAGCCATCCGCAGGGCTGACCTTGAAGAAGTACATCTCTTCGTGGTAGGCCTCGCGCGGCAGATCGTCCACCTCGTGCCTGTGCGGCGGATACGTGCTCCAGTTCCCCGAGGGCGTGTAGGTCTCGCCGGCGATCAGCCGCCGCGCCGGCAGATCGGGCTGGCCGGCCAGGGTCAGGATCTGGTGGAAGCTGCGGCTGAAGTTGGCCGCGCCCCACGTACCGGACGTGACCCGCTCCGGCCCGATCACGTAGGGCTCCGCGGCCAGGTCGCTCGGCGCGCTGGGCAGCGCCACGGTCAGCGGACCCTGCGCCGTGATCGAGTAGGTCGCGCCCGCAGGGATGTAGACCGAGTGCGGCTTGCCCGCGAAGACGTTCGGCCGCCCGCCGACCGGCCCGAACGCGTGCCCGTTGACCACGAACGAGCCCTTGCCTCCCAGCACAACGGCCAGGAGCTCGCGGTCTCCGCTGGCCGCCTCGTAGGTCTGGCCGTCAGACAACACCAGGTAGCTGAAGTCCAGCAACTTGCACGGATTCGTCGGCAGGCGGTTGAGTCCCGCAGCGTTCGGGACCGTGGCGAAGTATGACATCCGATCCTCCTGTTCGATCATCAAGGTCTTAAGGGTCAGGCGGGCGTCTCAACGACCAGGTTCTCCGCCACGATCTCGGCGATATCCCGGATCTGCACCTGCTCCACGTCCATCGCGCCGCGCGCATCCTCCAGCATGATCATGCAGAAGGGACATGCCACCGCGACCTCGTTCTGCCCGGTCTCGAGCACCTGGCGCATGCGGTTCCAGTTGACGCGCGTCTCGCCTTCGTCCTCCATCCAGACGCGCGCACCGCCGCCGCCACAGCACATGCCGGCGTCACGCGACCGCGCCATCTCGACCAGCGACTTGCCGCCGGCCGTGGCCACCTCGCGCGGGGCCGCATAGATGTCGTTGTACCGCCCCAGGTAGCACGGATCGTGGAAGGTCAGCGACTCGCGGCCGCCCGCGGCCCGGTGCACGCGGATGTCACCCTCGTCCAGCAGCTTCTTGATGAACTCTGAGTGATGCATCACCTGGTACTCGCCGCCCATCTGGGGATACTCGTTCAGCAGCGTGTTGTAGCAGTGCGGGCACTGGGTGACGATGGTCTTGAACTTGTACTGCTTCATCGTTTCGATGTTCTGCTGCGCCAGCTGCTGGAACAGGTACTCGTTGCCCGCGCGCCGCGCCGAATCTCCGTTGCAGGTCTCCTCCTCGCCGAGTATGGCGTAGTTCACGCCGGCCACGTGGAGGATGGTCGCCAGGGCCCGGCTCACCTTCTGGTTTCGCGGATCGTACGAGCCCGCGCAGCCGACCCACCAGAGCACGTCTGCCTCGCCCACGTTCGCCATGACCGGCACCTCGAAGTCCAGCCCCTGGGTCCAGGCCGCGCGCTTGCGCTTCGGC
>CAZMIS010000257.1:0-6454 GCA_964566325.1 uncultured Anaerolineales bacterium | reverse complement strand
TGAGGGCATCGTCCTCCACGATCCGCGCTCGGCCGAAGGCGATGGCGCTCCTGAAGTAGGTCGTCCGCTCCCCCGGAACCACGTCGTTGCGGTCGATGACGCAGAACGACACCTTGTCGTCCCGCCGGATGCCGTCCAGCTTGTGCCCGCTGTTGGCTGAATGGAGCCAGATCCTGCCGTCCTCGTACGCATAGCTGATCGGCACGGCATAGGGATAGCCGTCGTCGCCGTGCACGGCCAGCACGCCGGCCAGCCCCCGGCGGAGGATCTCCTCGGCGGCCTCGTCCGGAAGGACCTGCTTGTCTCTTCGCATTTCCCTGAACATATCCTCGTGTCTCCTCCAGCTTCAGTCTGGTGCGGGCGCACTACCAGGTGCGCCGTACGGTAATTCGCCCGCCAGGTGGCATGCGGCCCGGTGCCCGTCGCTGTCGATGACGCGCAGCAGGGGCGACTCGACCCGGCACCTGTCCACTGCGTAGCGGCAGCGAGGATGGAAGTGGCACCCGGGCGGCGGGTTGCGCGCGCTTGGGATCTCGCCCTCCAGCACGATGCGAGAGCGCACATCGCGCAGGCCAGGGTCGGGGACCGGGACGGCGGAGATCAGCGCCTGCGTGTAAGGGTGGACGGGGCCCGCGAAGAGCTTGGCCGCACCGGCCAGCTCGACCACCCGGCCGAGGTACATCACGGCGACCTGCTCCGCAATGAAGTTGACCACGTTGAGGTTGTGAGTGATCAGGATGTAGGTCAGGCCGAGCCGCTCGCCGAGGTCCTTGAGCAGGTTCAGGATGCCGGCCGCAACCGATACGTCCAGGCCAGCAGTCGGCTCGTCCGCGATCAGGATCTCCGGATCGAGCGCCAGGGCGCGCGCGATGCCCGCGCGGCGCGCCTGCCCGCCCGAGAGCTGGTGAGGGTACTTGTCGGCCTGCTCGGAGGAGAGGCCCACCATGCGCAGCAACTCCTCCACCTTCCTGTCCCGGTCCACCTGCACGTGATGGATGATGAAGGGCTCCAGCAGCAGGTCCGACACCTTCATCCTGGGGTTCAGGCTCGACACCGGATCCTGGAAGATCATCTGCATGCGCGACCGCAGCGGCCGCAGCTTGTTCTCCTCCAGGCGGGTGATGTCCCGGCCCTCGATGATGATCTCGCCGCGCGTTGGCTCCTCAAGGCGCAGGATGGTGCGCCCCAGCGTGGTCTTGCCCGATCCCGATTCGCCCACCAGGGCCAGTGCGCCGCCGCAACGCACCGCAATGTCCACCCCATCGACCGCGCGCAGCGGCGCGGCCGGCTGACCCCGCAGCCTGGCCAGGAATGGCGCCGCGCCGCCGAACCAGGTGCTCAGCCCTCGCGTCTCGATGGCCGCGGCTTCGGCCGGCATGCGGGGCCCGGCCTCCGGCGCAGGCGGTCGCGGGGGCAGCGAGGTCTCCTCCGGCACGGAAGCGTCGGTCTCGAAGACCACGGGCGCGTGGTAATAGTGGCAGAGCACCCGCCGGTCGCCGTCCACGGCATACTCGGGCGCCAAGTTGCGGCACAGTGGCGTGCCCACGTCGCAGCGCGGCGCGAACTTACACCCCGCAGGCAGATCCCGCAGGCTGGGCACGCGGCCGCGGATGGTGCGGAGCCGCCCGGTCTCTGCGCCGTGGGCCGGATGCGAGCGCAGCAGCGCGCGGGTGTAGGGATGGCCGGGATCCGCGAAGACTTCCGCAGTGCGCCCCGCCTCCACGACGCTCCCCGCGTACATCACCAGCAGCCGGTCGCACAGCTGCGCGACGACGCCGAGGTCGTGGGTGATGTACAGGATGGCGGTCCCCAGCTCATCGCGCAGGCGGCGGATGAGGTCGGTGATCTGCGCCTCCAGGGTGACGTCGAGCGCGGAGGTCGGCTCATCCGCGACGAGCACTGCAGGCTTGGAGATGAGCGCGGAAGCGATCAGGATGCGCTGGCGCATGCCGCCGGAGAACTGGTGAGGGTAGTCCCTGAGCCGCCGCTCCGGATCCGGGATGCCGACCCGCTGCAGCGCCTCGATGGCCGCCTGGCGGAGCTCGCCGCGGCTGAGCCGGCCGCCAACGTCTTGGTGCGCGGCCATCGCAGCGAACATCTGATCATCGATCGTGAAGACCGGGTTCAGGCTGGTCATGGGGTCCTGGAAGACCATGCCGATCTCGCGCCCCCGGATCCGGCGAAGCTCGGCCTCGCCCAGGCCGATCAGGTCACGGCCGTTCAGGACGATCCTGCCGTTCGTGACGCGACCGTTGGGCGGCAGGAGCTGCATGACGGCCGAGGCCACGGTGCTCTTGCCGCATCCCGACTCGCCCACGACGCCGAGTATCTCACCCGGGCGCAGCTGGAATGTAGCGCGATCGATGGCCGTCAGAATGCCTTCCCGCGTGTGATACTTGATCTGCAAGTCTTCGACCTGGAGCACGGGTGCGGTCGCAGTCATATGCCCCTCGTTCCCGACAGTTTCGGGTCCAGCACGTCGCGCAGCGTCTCTCCGAACAGGGTGAAACCCAGGGTGATGACGATCAGGGTCAGGCCGGCCCAGGTGATCGGCCAGGGCGACTGGCGGATGACGTTGAAGCCCTCCGACAGGATGACGCCCCAGGAGGGCGATGGCGGCCGGACGCCCAGCCCCAAAAAGGAGAGCCCGGCTTCAAAGGTGATCACCACAGGCAGGTCCATCGCAGCCAGCACCAGCAGCGCGGCGATAACGTTGGGCAGGATGTGGCGCAGGGCGATGCGCCAGCGCGTCGCTCCCAGCGAGCGCTCGGCCTCGACGTAGACCTGCTGCCTCGCCGTGAGCACCTGGGCGCGCGTGACGCGCGCGTAATTCGGGATCCAGGCGAGCCCGATCACCAGGACGGCATTGGCGCGCGACGGCCCGAGCAGGGCCAGGACGGCCAGAGCCAGCACGACCGCGGGGAATGCCTTCATCGCATCGATGAGGACGACGATCGCATCGTCCACCAGGCCGCCGAAATAGCCCGCAATCAGGCCCAGCAGGATGCCGCCCACCAGCGCCATCGCCACCGCGGGCACCGCGGTCCCCAGGGCAATCCGCGAGCCGTAGATCAGGCGCGAAAGCAGATCGCGGCCCAGGTGATCGGTGCCCAGGAGATGGCGGGCCGACGGGCCCTCGAGCAGCGCATCGAGGTCCTGCGCGGCGTAGTCATAGGGCGCGATCACCCCGGCGAAAATCACGATGAGCAGGAAGCCGGCCACGATGACGATGCCCAGTGCGCCCAGCGGGCGGCGCAGCATGTCGCCGATCAGGGGCAGCCGGTCCAACAGCCTGCCGGCGCGGGTCTCGGGTCGCAGGACGTACGTCATCATCACCTAGCCTTGCTTCTTGCCCAGTTGCACGCGCGGATCCAACCAGGTGTATACGAAGTCAGCCACCAGGTTGGTAGCCACGAAGAGGAACGCCACCACCAGGACGCCCGCACGCACGACGGGATAGTTGCGCGACAGGATGGCGTTGTAGATCAGCGTACCCATTCCCGGCCGGTTGAAGATCACCTCGACGAACACCGCGCCGCCCATCAGGCTACCGATGCCGACGCCCAGGATGGCGATCGTGGGGATGAGCGCGTTCTTCAACGCGTACTTGTAGAAGATGCGCGGCTGAGATACGCCGGCCGCGCGCGCTGCCCGGATGTAGTTTTCGTTGAGGACTTCCAGCATGCTGGCGCGGACGAGGCGCGCCAGGTAACCGATCCACGTGATGGCCAGCGCCACCACGGGCAGGACGAGGTGCGCCAGGTAGTCGCCCGGGTCGCTGAGCTTGCCCGCGCCCAGGGCAGGCAGCACCTTCCATTGGACCGCGAAGAGCAGCAGCAGGAACAGGCCCGCGACGTAGGGCGGAATCGTGATGAAGGAGATCGAGATGAGCGTCGTAACGCGATCGAGCCAGTGGCCCGGGTGCGTGGCAGAGTAGATGCCGAGCGGGATGCCGATCACTACGGCCAGTGCCAGGCTCGTCCAGGCGAGGATGAGCGTGTGCGGGAGCGCGTTGCGAATCAGGTCGTTGATCGACTTGCCGGTGAAGACATCCTTGCCGAGGTCGCCGCGCGTGACGCGGCCCAGGAAGCGGCCCGCCTGCACCAGCGCGGGCTGGTCCAGGTCCATCTCCGCCCGGATCTTCTCAATCAGGGCGGGCGACGCGCGCGGACCGAGCAGCGCAACGGCTGGGTCGCCTGGCACGATCTCAACGAGCAGCGACAGGAACAGGATCACCACCAGGAGCACCAGGAGGGTCATGATGCTACGCTTCACCAGATATGTAAGCATCCCCAACTCCCATCGCTGAAGCACGGGGCGCACCGTTGAGTGCGCCCCGTATCCGACCGCTGTTACTGTGCAGGACCGAAGAACTGCACTTGCGGGTCACCGTGCGGCGTAACCGCGGGCGCTATGGCGGTAGAATAGGCATAGGCATACACGCCGTGGGTAATCCACACTGCGTGCGCCTCGCTGTCCCAGATCTTCTCCATGTCGATGTAGATCTGGTTGCGCTCGGCCTCATCCAGCGTGACCAGGCCCTTGTCGTACAGCGCGTCCCACTCCTCGTTACACCAGCGCTGCCAGTTCCAGACGCCAACCTGCTCGCAGGTGAACCACATGGCCGCCCAGGCCGGGTCCGGCTGCATGGAGTAGCTCATGCCGAAGAGCTCGACCTCCTTGCCCTTGTCGCCCTCGCCGATCGACCAGAAGCTGCTCGAATCCATCGGGTTGATGGTGAGATTGATGCCGATGTCCTTCAGGTTCTGCTGTGCGATCTCGGCCCACACCCGGTACTCCGAAGTGTCCTGGATATCCATGCGCAGGTCAAGCGACGTGATGCCGGCTTTGGCCATGAACTCCCTGGCCTTCTCGACATCCCGCTCGTACTTCGGCGCGTCGGACCAGTGCCCCACCAGGCCCGGCGGCACGAGGGTGGTCTCCAACTCAGCCTGTCCCAGGTAGGCCACCTTCAGCATCGCGGGGACGTCCAGGGCATAGCGAATCGCCTGGCGCACGTTGATGTCCTGGAGCTTGGGATTCTCCACGTTCATGCCGATCCAGCGGTAGCGCAGCGACGGCTTCTTCATGAGCCCGAAGTTGGGGTCGCTCTCGAAGCGCTCGACGGAGGCGATGGAGATCCGGGCGAAGTCCAGTTCGCCGGCTTCCAGCGCGATCTCGGCCGCCTTGTCGTCCTCGATCGGCAGGAAATGGATCTCGTCCCAGTAGGCCGGTTCGCCATAATAATCCGGATTGCGAACGACGACGATCTCTTCCTTCGGCTTCCACTCCTGGAACATGTACGGGCCGGTGCCGATGGGCTCGGCCGCGAACTTCTCCATGCCGACTTCCTCGACGTACTTCTTCGGCAGGATGCGACCGCTGGTGACGGGCAGGGTCGAGTACCACAGCGGCGCGAACGGTTCCTTCAGAATGATCTTGCCGCTGTAGGTGTCGGTGACCTCGACGCGATCCAGAGTCTTCCAGTCGTCCAGGTAAGGCGACTGTAGCTCAGGATCGGCGATCCGCTCGAACGAAAACTTGACGTCCTCGGCTGTGACCTCGCCGTAGCCCTTCTGCCACTTGATGCCGGGCTTCAACCTGAACGTGATCTCGAGCCCGTTCTCCGACTGCTCGATTGACTCGGCCAGCTCGTTGATCAACTCGTAGGAGTTCGGTGCGTAGGAAACCAGGCCGTTCAGCATCGTGTTGCCCACGACCCAGTCGTTCTGGGAGCCGATGAAGGCCGGATCCATGTTCTTGATGTCGCCGTAGAGGCGCACGCGCAGGATCTTCGGCTCGGCGGGAGCCGCGGCGGCGGGGGCTGCGGGCGCAGCGGTGGGCGCGGCGGTGGGCGCCGCAGCAGCAGGCTGCGCGGCGGCAGGTGCAGCGGGCGCGGCGGTCGGAGCTGCGGGTGCTCCGCAGGCGGCCAGCAGCACGCTCAGAATGACCAGAAATACGACTGGTCGGGCCATTTGCCTCAGCTTCATCCTGTCTCTCCTTTGGTTGTGAATGGGTCGGGCAGAGCCATGTGGCAAACCCGGTGCGCGCGGTTGCGCGCCGGGCAGAGCGCGGTCAGGCGCCGGCCAGCTCGCGCTCCGCGCGATGGAGGATCTCGTCCAACTCGCGGACGACGTCGTCGCTGAGCGCGGGCGCCTCGTGCTTCTGCAACAGCTCGCGGGCGCGCGTGCGGGCGCGGTCCGCGCCGCTGACGCTGCCCGTGCGGTCTCCCACGGTGGGCATCCAGATCGCGCCCTTACGGATCTGGCGCACGGTGTGCATCTCGCCCAGGAAGACGCCATCCCGCAGGATCACCTCCTGCATCACGTCGAACGCGAGCGTCTCGTCGTTCACCGGGATGCCGCGCGTGATGTAACGCATCATGCTGATGATCTCGTCGTCGATAACGGCGATCTGGAGCGAGCCGGCCAGGACACTCTCGGTGCTGCCGACG
>CAZMIS010000256.1:0-6480 GCA_964566325.1 uncultured Anaerolineales bacterium | reverse complement strand
ACCAGCCGGTGGAGCACATGGCCGCGCTGCGCGCCATCCCCAACCTGATGGCACTGCGGCCGGCCGACGCCAACGAGGTACGCGAGGCGTGGAAGATCGCGATTGAGAACCGCCACCGCCCCACCGCGCTGGTGTTGACACGGCAGAACCTGCCCACGCTCGACCGCGCGACCTATGCGCCGGCCGCGGGCGTGTGGAAAGGCGCGTATGTGCTGGCAGATCTGGGGCAAGGCACGCCCCAGGTGATCCTCATGGCCAGCGGCTCCGAGGTCGGGCTCATCGTCGAGGCGGGCCACCGCCTGGCCGAGCAGGGCATCGCCGTCCGCCTGGTCTCCTTCCCCAGCTGGGAGCTGTTCGCCGAGCAGGACGCGGCCTACCAGGCATCCGTCCTGCCGCCGGAAGTGACGGCGCGCGTGGCGGTCGAGGCCGGCATCTCGATGGGCTGGCATCGCTGGGTGGGGTCAGGCGGCCGCGTGCTGGCGCTGGATCGTTATGGAGCATCTGCGCCTGCGAAGACGGTCTTCGAGAAGCTGGGTTTCACGGTCGATAACGTCGTGCGCATCGCGAGCGAGCTCATCTAACGGCTGTAGAGACGTTGCATGCAACGTCTCTACCCTCAATCTTCGGGAGCAACAAATGAACACGGCACAACAACTGCACCAGGCAGGCCAGTCCATCTGGTACGACAATATCGAACGCCGGCTGTTGAACAACGGCGAGTTGGCCGGGATGATCGCGCGCGGGGAGATCCGCGGGGTCACATCCAACCCGACCATCTTCATGAATGCAGTGACCAAATCGAACGACTATGCGGTGGGCCTGGAAGCACTGGCCAAAGCAGGAAAGAACTCGGAAGAGATCTTCTGGGATCTGGCCATCGAGGACATACAGGCAGCCGCCGACCTTTTCAGGCCGCTCTACGAGGAGAGCAACAAGGGTGACGGCTACGTCAGCCTGGAGGTCAACCCCGACCTGGCCCATGACACCCCGGTCACCCTCTCCGAGGCCAAGCGGCTCTGGAAGCGTGTCAACCGGCCGAACCTGATGGTGAAGATCCCGGCGACGCTGGAAGGCCTGCCCGCGATCAAGGATGCGATCGAGGCCGGCATCAACGTCAACGTGACGCTCATCTTCTCGCGCGAGCGCTACGCGGCGGTCATGGAGGCCTACATCAGTGGCCTGGAGGCCCGCGCCGCGAAGGGACTCCCGATCGACGGCATTGCCTCCGTGGCGTCATTCTTCGTCTCCCGCGTCGACACCAAGGTCGACGGCCATCTGAACGCCATGGTGGATCGCGGGGGCGCCCGCGCCGATAAGGCCGCCCAGTCACTGGGTCGGGCCGCCATCGCCAACGCCCGCCTGGCCTACAACGACTACAAGATCATCTTCGGTTCCGAGCGCTTCGCCGCGCTGAAGGCGAAGGGCGCCCGCGTGCAGCGCCCGCTGTGGGCCTCCACCGGGACCAAGAATCCGGCCTACCGCGACGTGCTCTACATCGAAGAACTGGTCGGCAAGGACACGGTCAACACGGTCCCGCCGGCGACGCTGGGAGCCTTCCTGGATCATGGGATCGTGCGCGCCGGCAGCCTGGAAGAGGACTTGCCGGGTGCGTATCAGGCCCTGGCCAGGCTGGAGGCGTTGGGCATCTCGATGGCCACCGTCACGGCTGAGCTCGAAGCCGAGGGCGTCAAGTCCTTCTCGAGCGCCTGGAAGGCCCTGTTGGATGCGGTTGAAGCAAGCCGCCTTGCCGCAATCGGCGACTGATTCCTGAAAGGACTTGATCACATGAAGATCGCGATGATCGGTTTGGGGAAAATGGGCGCCAACATGGCGCAGCGCCTGTTGGCTGGCGGGCACGAGGTCGTCGCGTTCGACCTCAGCGAGGCGGCGATTCAGGCAATGGAAGGCGCCGGCGCCGTAGGCGCGCGCACCCTCGATGAGGTTGCCGAGAAGCTGGCGCAGCCGCGCGTGGCCTGGGTGATGGTGCCGTCAGGAAAGGCAACCGAGAGCACCATCAACAACCTTGCCGACCGGTTCGCACCGGGCGACGTCATCATCGATGGCGGCAACAGCAACTACAAGGACTCTATCCGTCACGCTGCAGAGCTCAAGGAGCGCGGGATCCACTTCGTGGATGTGGGGACCAGCGGAGGCATCTGGGGCATCACGGAAGGTTACGCCATGATGATCGGCGGCGAGCAAGAGGCTGTCGACATCCTCCGGCCCGTCTTTGAGACGCTTGCTCCTGCGGCCAACCAGGGATGGGGACGCACTGGGCCGGCCGGCGCAGGCCACTTCGTCAAGATGATCCATAACGGCATCGAGTACGGTATGATGCAGGCGTACGCGGAAGGTTTCGAGATCATGAAGGCCAAGAAGGAGTTCTCACTCGACCTGGCCCAGATCTCGGAGATCTGGCGCTACGGCAGCGTGGTCCGGTCGTGGCTGCTCGACCTCATCGCACGCGCCCTTGCCGACGACGTGGAGCTGAGCGGCATCAAGGCCTGGGTCCCGGACTCCGGCGAAGGCCGCTGGACGGTATTCGAGGCCGTTGACCTGGACGTGTCGGCGCCGGTCATCACCCTGTCGCTCCAGCAGCGATTTGAATCGCGCACCGAAGAGGCGTACCAGCACAAGCTCCTGGCCGCCATGCGCCAGCAGTTCGGTGGACATGCAGTCAAGAAGGCAGGCTGAAAGACTAGCGTCGCGGAGAAGTAGAAGGAGCGTTCGATGGGTGAGATCAACAAAGTCGCATTCTTCACCAACGAGTATCCGCCGAACGTGTACGGCGGTGCGGGGGTGGTCGTCGAGTACCTCAGCCGCGAGCTGGCGCAGATGGTGCCGATGGAAGTGCGCTGCTTCGGCGACCAGGACGTGACAGCGCCGAATCTGAGGGTCAAGGGCTACGGCCCGTGGGCCGATGCCCGCAAGGACACCGACCCCCGCTTCGGCGGTGCTCTGGATGCGCTCTACCGCAGCATGGAGATGGCCCGGGACCACTTCGACGCCAGCATCGTGCACTGCCATACCTGGTACGTCCAGTTCGGCGGCTTCCTGGCCAAGAAGCTGTGGGGCGTCCCGATGGTGCTGACGACCCACTCGCTCGAGCCGCTGCGCCCCTGGAAGGTGGAGCAGCTCGGCAACGCCTATCACCTGAGCTCCTGGATCGAGGACAACGGCATCACGCAGGCCGATGCGGTCATTGCGGTCTCGCAGGAGACGCGCAACGACGTACTGAACCACTTCGCCGTCGACCCGGACAAGGTCAAGGTGATCCACAACGGCATCGACCTGAACCAGTATCGTTACACGCCCGAGGTGGATGCGCTGGTGAAGCATGGCGTCGACCCCGAGCGGCCCTACGTGCTCTTCGTCGGCCGCATCACGCGGCAGAAGGGCATCATCCACCTGGTCAACGCCATCCCGCACCTCGATCCGTCACTGCAGGTCGTGTTGTGCGCCGGCGCCCCCGACACGCCCGCGATCGGCCAGGAGATGACCGACCGCGTGGCCGAGGTGAGCGCGCAGCGGCCGGGCGTGGTGTGGATCCAGGAGATGCTGCCCAAGGAGCAGGTGATCCAGTACTACTCGCACGCCACCGTGTTCTGCTGTCCGTCGGTTTACGAGCCGTTCGGCATCATCAACCTGGAGGCGATGGCCTGCGAGACGGCCGTGGTCGCCTCCGCCATCGGCGGCATTCCCGAGGTCGTCGTGCCCCCGGGGCAGGCCGGGTTGGCGCCGACCGGCGAGCTGATCCCCCTGGAGCTCAAGCCGGGCACCTTCGATCCGGTGGATCCGGCCGCGTTCTCGCGCGGGCTGGCCGATGGCATCAACAAGGTGGCGACCGACGCAACCCTGCGCGCCCAGTACGAGCGCAATGGCCGGCGCCGCGTCGAGGAGCACTTCAGCTGGACCGCGGTGGCCCGGCAGACGCTGGACCTGTACCGCTCGCTGGTCTGACGCTGCGCAAGGAGAGAGTGACATGGCAGGACCTGTAGAGCTGGCGGCGTGGCAGGCGCTGGCCGCACACCAGCGGGAGCTGGCGGACGTACACATGCGGGACCTGTTCGCGCAGGATCCGCAGCGCTTCGCGCGCTTCTCGCTGCACGTGGGCGACATCCTGTTCGACTATTCCAAGAACCGCATCACCGAAACGACCCTGCGCCTGCTGGTGGATCTGGCGCAGCAGGCGGGGCTGGGCGACAAGATCGCGGCCATGTTCGGCGGCGCGAAGATCAACAACACGGAACAGCGGGCCGTGCTGCACGTGGCGCTGCGCAACCGCAGCAACCGGCCGATCCTGGTCGACGGCGACGATTCGCCGCAGCGCGACGTGATGCCCGAGGTCAACGAGGTGCTGGCGCACATGCGGGCGTTCAGCGACGCGGTGCGCTCGGGCGCCTGGACGGGCTACACCGGGAGGCCGATCACGGACGTTGTCAACATCGGCATCGGCGGGTCGGACCTGGGCCCCAAGATGGTGTGCGAGGCCCTCAAGCCGTACGGCGGCCGCGACGTCACGTCGGACGGTTGGGCCCCGCCCCTGCGAGTGCACTTCGTCTCGAACGTCGACAGCACGGACCTGGTCGAGACGCTGAAGCGGGTCGATCCGGAGACGGTGTTGTTCCTGGTGGCCTCCAAGACCTTCACGACCCAGGAGACGATGGCCAACGCCCACTCCGCGCGCGCCTGGTTCCTGGCGGCGGCCCGCGACGAGGCGGCGGTGGCCAGGCACTTCGCGGCCATGTCGACCAACACCGCCGCGGTGCGCGCCTTCGGCATCGACCCGACCAACATGTTCGGGTTCTGGGACTGGGTCGGCGGCCGCTACTCGCTCTGGTCGGCCATCGGCCTCTCCATTGCCCTCTACCTGGGCATGGACCGCTTCGAGGAGCTGCTGGCCGGCGCGCATGCGGTGGACGAGCACTTCCGGACCACGCCGTTCGAGCGCAACGTGCCGGTCATCATGGGGCTGCTGGGCATCTGGTACAACAACTTCTTCGGCGCCCAGTCGCACGCCATCCTGCCCTACGACCAGTACCTGGTGCACTTCCCGGCCTACTTCCAGCAGGGCGATATGGAGAGCAACGGCAAGGGCGTCACGCGTGGGGGAGCACGGGTCGACTATCAGACGGGGCCGATCCTGTGGGGCCAGCCGGGCACCAACGGCCAGCATGCCTTCTACCAGCTGATCCACCAGGGGACGAAGCTCATCCCCTGCGATTTCCTGGCCGCGGCGCAGAGCCACAACCCGCTGGGCGAGCATCATACGCTGCTGCTGTCGAACTACCTGGCGCAGACCGAGGCGTTGATGAAGGGCAAGACGACGGCGGAGGCGCGGGCCGAGCTGGCGCGGGAGGGACGGTCCGGCCCCGAACTGGAGGCGCTGGCGATCCACAAGACCTTCGAGGGCAACCGGCCGACCAACTCGTTCCTGTACCCCAGGCTGACGCCGGGGGTGCTGGGTGCGCTGATCGCGCTGTACGAGCACAAGATCTTCACGCAGGGTGCGATCTGGGACGTCAACTCGTTCGACCAGTGGGGCGTGGAGCTGGGCAAGCAGCTGGCCAAAGCGATCCTGCCGGAGCTGCAGGCCGCCGGCGAGGTCAGCAGCCACGATGCGTCGACGAACGGCCTGATCAACGCCATCAAGCGCCTGCAGTAACAACACAAGACAAAGGACAGGGCTCGGCCTCGCGAACCGGTAACAGCGCCGGCGTGGGCTGTGCGCTCTTCCGAAGGAGGACGATGTGAACGTGCTCACCTTGATCCTGGCGGGCGGCCAGGGCAGCCGGCTCAGCATCCTGGGCGAGAAGCGGGCCAAGCCCGCGGTGCCCTTCGCCGGCAAATATCGCATCATTGACTTCCCGCTATCGAACGCGGTCAACTCGGGCCTGTATCGCGTAGCCGTATTGACGCAATATCGCCCTCATTCACTGATGCAGCACATCGGCATCGGCGAACCGTGGGACCTCAACCGCAGCCAACCCAACGGCGTGCAGATCTGGCAGCCCTATCGCGGCCGCAAGGACCAGGACTGGTATCGCGGCACGGCCGATGCGTTGTACCAGAACCGCAACCTGATTGCGGAGTCAGAGTGCGACCAGGTGTTGGTGTTATCGGGCGACCATATCTACAAGCAAGACTACCGCGAGATGCTGCGTTACCACGAGGCCAAAAAGGCCAAGCTGACCGTGGCTGTAATGAATGTTCCGCAGGAAGAGACCTTCCGCTTCGGGATCATGGATACGAACACCGAAGGCCGCATCGTGAAGTTCACCGAGAAGCCGAAGAATGCCACCAGCACGCTGGCGTCCATGGGAATCTACATCTTCGACATCGACTACCTGCTCGATGCGCTGGAGACGGACGGCGCGGACCCGAAGTCCAGCCACGACTTTGGGAAGAACATCATCCCGAAGATGGTCGACGAGGGGACCGTGTTCGCCTATCCCTTCACGGGCTACTGGGTCGACGTGG
>CAZMIS010000255.1:0-6601 GCA_964566325.1 uncultured Anaerolineales bacterium | reverse complement strand
GGGCCACGAGGTTGTAGCCGCGGCGGTTGGAGGACACATCCCTGCCGTTCAGGTAGATGTGGCCGAAGTCGCCGGTCTCCTGCCCCGCGCTGCGGACGAGGAGGGCCGCGGGGCCCGAGCTGCCCAGCCGCGCGCCGAATTCCTCAACCGGGACGGTGGCCGAGAATCCCAGTTGCACCCGGCTGAGTGGCGGCCGGTCCCGATTTGCGGGGATGTCCACCTCGATCCAGCCCGGCGCCAGAGGCAGCGCGGCCGACCCCACCACCTCGCCATCGACACGGATCGCCATCCGCTGATCGGCGACCAGGGAGCCCGCCCGCAGCCGAAGCGTGGCCGGGCCCGCCGGCAGAGGCAGCAGCAAGCCGGCCTCCCGGCGCTGCGCATAGACGGGCAGGTCGCTGCCGTCAGGACCGCGGCCGTCGCCGCCGGGCGCAGGAGGGCTCCACCCCTCGGCCAACGCCATGCGCCCCGTATCCGACGCCAGCCGGAAGGACTTCGGGGCCTCGGATTGCGGCATGCGATAGAGCGCCAGCGACCCGTCCTCACCCGCGGGGCTCAAGCCGAAGAGATCGCGGGCCAGCGCCTCCGTCCCGGCAGGCAGCTTGTCGCGGTGCACCATCACGTACCCGATGCCGGTGAAGGCCGCCCACTCGCGTGCCAGCAGCCGCTCCTCGTCGGTGACGGGCGCGGCAGCCAGTCGCTCGCGCAGGGCATCATGCTGTGGCAGGTCGGCCGCGTTGATCTCCGCGATGAGCCGGGCCAGGGTGGGCAGTTCCGCGAAGTACTGGAACTTGAACTCCGGGTTGCGCGAGGTGTTGCCGCCGAGCAGCCGCTGACCGTGCTGCGTCTGGTACCACAGCTGCTGCATGATGAGAACATCCTGCTTGCCCGCCACCCGTGCACCGTTCCGCCAGCCGAGCGGCAGCTCCAGCACGACGCCCGCGTCCTCTCCGCCGACCGGCTCGATGCTCCCGTACAACCGGGGCACGCGCAGGTCGAAGACGGGCAGCGGTGCGGAGAGATGCTCGAACAACATCAGGCCCACCAGCAGCGCGGACGCCGTCGCCCATGCGCGCGTCCTGAGCCTTTCGGCCAGCACCAAAACGCCGCACGCTACCAGCGGCGACAGGCTGAGCAGCAGCATGACGCCGTAACGGCTGGGATAACGATTGCCCTTGAAGAATGGCAGCTGTTCCATGATCCTGAAGGGCAGCGGAATCCCCGTATCGCCGCCCGCGATGCGCAGGCTGGGGCCCAACGTCAGCAGGAAGAAAACGGCTGAGGCGCCGGCCCACAGCAGGGTGGCCCGCCGCCTGCGGCCCCACCAGGCACCCGCGATCGCCAACCCGGTTGCGACGTAGCCCAGGTAGATGTGCTGCCCTTTGTCGACGGAAAAGTGCCGGCCTGCCTGGCCGCTCGCCTCGGACCAGTTCCGGACGATCTCACCCAGCAGGGGATGGAGCTGGGTGGGCACGAGGTAGCCGGCGAGGTCGGCCGAGAACACGTCGGAAAACCCGCCTCCTGAGGTGAAGAAGTCGCCCTCGGCCCGCAGATCGGGGAGCATGTTGGCCAGGATGGGCGCCAATCCGGCGACGAAGAGCAGCGCGAGCACGCCGTACCGGGCAACAATGCCGCGCCGGGCCGGCGTGCCGCGCGGCAGCAGGCCCCACACGAACGCCAGCCCTGCGAAGACCAGGAGAAACGACGCGTAGGTCAACTCGGCGTAGGCCTGCAGGACCAGGAACAGCGCGGCCAGGGCCGCATCGCGCATCCTCCCCGCCGGCCGCGCCGCGCGCCAGAGGTACAGCGCCGCGAACGGAATCCACTGGGAGCTGGCGATGTTTCCCTGGCCGAGGGCCGCGTAGAACAGCTTCGCCGACGCAAAGGCGTACAGGGCTCCGCCGGCGAACGCAGCCGCGGTGGCTCGACCGCCGCGAACCCGCGGTCCGAGAAAGGCGCGTGCCACCAGGAAGCCGCCCAGCCCGCTCAGGACGAAAGACGACAGGAGCAGCAGGTTGTACGTCGGGATGAGGCCGAACACGGACTGCAATGGCGTCCCCAACATGCCATTGAGAAGCGTCACCGTATAAAAGGCCAGGTTGATGCCGATGGGCCAGAACTGCCAGTCGCAGGCGAAGGGGTTCTGCGCCACGTCCACCAGCGCGTGCTTGACCCACCACAGGTTCCACGCGAGGGACGGATCGTCGATGCCGTCGCCCGGCACGTGCGTGGCGAACGACGAAGCCATCGGCCACGTCAGCACCACGCCCAGAAACGTGAAGGCCAGCAGGATCACCGCGTATTTGCGCATCGGGGCAATTATGCCAGTTGAACTCACAAAACCCAAAGCCCTGTCACCTTTGTGTTTTGCCTGAATTGCGTTAGTATGAACATATACTATTACATGGGAGCTTGGAATGGGCCGCTATCAGGATGCGTTGGACTACATTTTTGGGTACGTCAACTACGAGAAGAAGGCGCGCTATCCGTACGATGCAGCCACCTTTGACCTGAGCCGCATGGAGAAAGTCCTCGAGCTGCTCGGCCGGCCGCATGACAACTTCCGCTCGGTCCACATTGCAGGGACCAAGGGCAAGGGCTCCACGTCGGCCATGGTTGAGTCGGCCTTGCGCGCAGCCGGCTTCCGAACCGGTCTGTTCACGTCGCCTCACCTGCACTCGTTCCGGGAGCGCATTCGCGTCGGAAGCGAGCTGATGAGCAAGGCCGAGCTGGTGGACCTCCTCGACCGCTGCCGCCCCGCGCTCGAAGCGGTTGAGGGCATCACCGCGTTCGAGGTGATGACCGCCATGGCCTTCAAGCACTTCGCCGAGCAGGGGGTCGACTGGGCCGTGGTGGAGGTCGGGCTCGGTGGCCGGCTGGATGCGACAAACGTCGTCCATCCCGCCGTCTGCGCCATCACATCGCTGAGCTACGACCACGTCGAGCTGCTCGGGCACACGCTCTCGCTGATCGCGTTCGAGAAGGCCGGCATCATCAAGTCCGGCGTTCCCGTCGTGAGTGCACCCCAGGAGCCGGAGGCGATGGCGGTCATCCAGCGCGTCTGCCAGGATGCCGGCGCACACCTGACCGTTGTCGGCGACAGCTGGACGTACGAGAAGGGCACCTTCGATCTCTCGGGCCAGACCCTGACCGTGCGGGGGCCGGGAGGCCAGCCGGCCTTCCACGACCTGCGCATCCCCTTGTTGGGGGACTATCAGCTGGACAACGCGACCGCGGCCGTGGCCATCCTCCAGCAGTTGCGCAACGCGGGCGTTGCGATCGGCGATGCCGCGATCTTCGAAGGGCTTGCGGGCGCACGTTGGCCTGGACGCTTCGAGTTTCTGAAGAATTCCGTCACCATGGTGGTGGACAGCGCACACAACGAGAACTCAGCGCTCAAGCTCCGCGGATCCCTGGCGGCCTACTTCCCGAGGCCACCGCGGCGACGGCTCTGCCTGGTGTTCGGCGCTTCTGCGGACAAGGACATCGAGGGCATGCTGCGCCAGTTCCTGGAGCCCGCTTCCGTCACCGGCTACCAGCCGGCCGACAAGGTCATCGTGACGAAAAGCGGCCATCCCCGCTCCGCAGATCCGGCGCAACTCGCGGACCAGGTGCGCCACGTCAACGCGCGCACGCCGATCAGCGTTCAGAGCGATCTCTCCAGCGCGATCACGGAGGCCCTGGCGTGGGCCCGGCAGAATGACCTGATCATCATCACCGGATCGATCTTCGCCGTCGCCCAGGCACGCCGAGACTGGGCGCACCGGCATCCCGAGGCCTTTGCCGCCGATGATTGGGTGTGGCAGGATGAAACTGCCGGTGAAGTCGTTCCCGACTGAGAAATAAGCCTGAGGACTGTTTGTGGATAGACACAGCGAACTCACTGACGCACAACAACGACCGCTGCTTGCCGGGGCAGAGGGTTCACTCCTGAACCTTCTGCCGCGACGGAAACAGCCGCGGCCGCACGAACCGCGCCGGGCACGCACCGCCGACGTCGAGACGGTGGAAGGCAACGAGTACCCGGTGCTGCCGATGCCGGACACCGTAGTCTTCCCCAACCTGGTGATGCCACTGTTTCTGGGCCGTGACCGCACGGCCCGTGCAGTCGAGGCAGCCGAGGCCATGGAGGTGCCGCTGCTCGTCGTCTGCCAGCGTGATCCCGAGGTGATCGAACCCGATCTCGCCGACCTCTTCCAGATCGGGACATCGGTCGAGATCGGGCGCGTGCTCAGGATGCCGGACGGATCGACGACGGTGCTGGTGCAGGGCATCGAACGCGTGCGCATCGTGGAGATCATCGACACGGAACCCTATCTGCGCGTGCGCGGCGTGCCGCTCTTCGAAGATGAACGCCGCGATATGGCCGCCGAGGCCCTGATGCGCGCCGTGTTGGCGCTCTTCGAGAAGGTCGTCAACCTCAACCCGAACCTGCCGGACGACTCGTACGTCGCGGCCATGAACGAGAAGGATCCCGGCAGCCTGGCGGATCTGCTCGCCCACATCCTGGAACTCGACGTCATCCAGCGCCAGGAACTGCTGGAGACGCTGGACGCCAACGAGCGGCTCCAACGGCTCAGCATCATCCTCGGCCAGGAGTTGGACGTCCTGGAGCTCGAGGATCGCATCCAGAACCAGGTGCAGCAGGAAGTCGACAAGTCCCAGCGCGAGTATTACCTGCGCGAACAGATGCGGGCCATCCAATCGGAGCTCGGCGAGGCCGACGACGTGCAGCGCGAGCTGGGCGAACTCAAGGACAAGATCGCGGCTGCGCGGCTGCCCGAGAGTGTGCTGGCAAAGGCGGAGAAGGAGCTCGCCAAGCTGGCCGCCATGCCGCCGGCATCGCCCGAGACCTCGGTTGTCCGCAACTACCTGGATTGGCTGGTGGATCTGCCCTGGCACGCCACGACGAACGACAACCTCGACGTCAAGGCGGCTGCCCAGGTGCTGGAGCGCAATCACTACGGGCTGCCGCGCGTCAAGGAGCGGGTCCTGGAGCACATCGCGGTCCGCAAGCTCGCGCAGGACAAGATGAAGAGCCCCATTCTTTGCTTCGTCGGCCCGCCCGGCACCGGCAAGACCAGCCTGGGCAAGTCGATTGCAGAGGCGCTGGGACGAAAATTCGTGCGGCTGAGCCTGGGCGGCGTCCGGGATGAGGCGGAGATCCGCGGCCACCGCCGGACCTACATCGGCTCCCTGCCTGGCCGGATCATCCAGACGATGCACACCGCGGGCACGGTCAATCCGCTCTTCATGCTGGACGAGATCGACAAGCTCGGCATCGATTTCCGGGGAGACCCGTCGTCGGCCCTGTTGGAAGTCCTGGATCCGGAGCAGAATCATGCCTTCAGCGACCATTACCTCGAGGTGCCCTACGACCTGAGCAAGGTCATGTTCATCACGACCGCCAACCTGCTGGATCCCATTCCGCCGGCGCTGCGTGATCGACTCGAGGTGATCGACTTCCCGGGCTACATCGAAGAGGAGAAGCTGGCCATTGCGCGGCAGTTCCTCATCCCGCGCCAGCTCGAAGCGCACGGCCTGACGCCCGAACTGGTCAGTTTCACGGTGCCCGCGCTCCGTGTCATCATTCGTGAGTACACGTATGAGGCCGGCGTGCGCAACCTCGAGCGGGCGATCGCCAACATCTGCCGCAAGATCGCGCGCAAGGTCGCCGAAGACCAGCGAGCGCCGCATCGCGTCACACCGGCACTGATCAACAAGTTCCTCGGTCCACCTGAGTTCACCGAGTGGCTGGCGAACGAGCAGGACGAGATCGGCGTGGCCAACGGCCTGGCCTGGAGCGAGGCAGGGGGCGACGTGATGCAGGTCGAAGTCTCGGTCATGGAAGGCAAGGGCGCGCTCACGCTCACCGGCCAGATCGGGGAAGTCATGCAGGAATCTGCGCAGGCTGCCCTTACCTTTGCGCGCTCTCATGCCCGTGACTATGGCATCGACGACATCGATTTCGACAAGATCGACCTCCACATCCACGTGCCCGAGGGTGGCATCCCGAAGGATGGTCCGAGCGCCGGCATCACCATGGCCACGGCACTGCTTTCCGCGCTGAGCGAACGGCCGATTCGCCACGACCTGGCCATGACAGGCGAAATCACGCTGCGCGGACGCGTTCTGCCGGTCGGAGGCCTGAAGGAGAAGCTCATGGCAGCGCATCGCATGCAGCTTCGAACCGTGGTCATCCCGAAGCGCAACAGCAAGGACCTGGCCGACGTGCCGCGGGACGTTCAGCGCCAGCTCAGGCTCGTCCTCGTCGAGCGCATGGATGAAGTGGTGCCTGAGGCGCTGCTGGAGCCGCCTGCGGCTGAGGTGAGGCCACGCCGAAAGCGCACGACCCGCAAGAAGGGCGCCAAAGCCGCCGTTCAGGACGCGTCATCGCAGACAGCCGAGGCCTCAGCCGGCTAGGTCGGGCGCACAGGCACGGCCCGGATAGCGTTGGCCTGCATACGGAAGATCAAGGGGGAAGGAGATGCTGAAGGGTCGGGGCGGTGTGCTCTTCGTGCTCATCATCATCGTGTTGGTCGTCATAGCCTTCATCTCGCTTCGGGGCGCCGGAGACGGGTTCCGTCTTCTCGGCAGGTCG
>CAZMIS010000254.1:0-6617 GCA_964566325.1 uncultured Anaerolineales bacterium | reverse complement strand
CACGGCCAGCCCGGCTTCCGGCTCGGCCAGATACGGCAGTGGCTCTACGGCCGCTGGGCCGAGGACTTCGCGGCCATGGCCAACCTGCCGGCGGCGCTGCGGCAGGACCTGGCGGCGGATTTCGCGGCGTTCAGCCTGACCATCGCCGAACGTCTCGAGGCCGACGATGGCACCGTCAAGTGGCTCTTCCGCCTCGGCGACGGGCAGACGATCGAGACCGTGCTCATGCTGTACGACGAGCGGCGGACGGTCTGCATCAGCTCGCAGGCGGGCTGCGCGATGGGCTGCGTCTTCTGCGCCACGGGCCAGGGCGGCCTGGCGCGCAACCTGACCGCGGGAGAGATCGTGGCCCAGGTAACGGCGGCCGCACAGGCGCTCGCCGCGGCGGGGGGCGATCCGCCCGAGCGCACGGGACCGCACGCAGCGCTCAGTGCGTTCGGATCGGTCGGCTCACTCGGGAGCGCGTCGCCGGAGTTTCCGGGCGAGATGCGTCGCGGTCCGATGACTCCCTCGCGGCTGACCAACATCGTCGTCATGGGCATGGGCGAGCCTTTCGCCAACTACGAGAACGTGTGGCAGGCGCTGGCGACGATCACCGACAAAGAGGGCTTCAACCTGGGTGCGCGGCACATCACCGTCTCCACCGTCGGCCTGCCCCAGGGCATCCGCCGGATGGCCGGCGAGCCGCTGCAGGTCAACCTGGCAGTCAGCCTGCACGCGCCGAACGACGAGCTGCGCAGCCGCCTTCTGCCGATCAACCATCGCTACCCCATCGGTGACGTGGTGGCCGCGCTGCAGGAGTACATCCTGCGCACGAACCGGCGCATCACGATCGAGTACGCGCTGATGGACGGCATCAACGACCTGCCGGGGCTGGCGGTCGAGCTGGCCACGCTGCTGCGGCCGCTGCGTAGCCCGACCGGCGGCGCCATGTGCCACGTCAACCTGATCCCCCTCAACCCCGTGGCCGAGTCGCCCTACCAGCCCTCGACCGAGGCCAACGCGGCCGCGTTCCAGCGCATCCTGGAGCGCAACGGCATCCCGGCCACGGTCCGTCTGCGACGCGGCATCGACATCGACGCGGGCTGCGGGCAGCTGCGCCGCCGCGTGGGACAGCGCTGAGGCGAACGCCCTACGGGACCACGATGGAGGGCGACAGCGTCACCCGGTCCCCGCCCTCCGCCGTGAGGAGTCGCACCCCCGTCTCCGCATCGTACAGGCCCACCGCCAGTTGATACGCGCCCGGCGGCGCGTCGCCCATGGCAAGCACGGAGTGTGCGTCGGCCAGGTACTCGCCCGCCAGCCAGCCCGTGGTTGGAAACGCGCCGGCCCCCGGCTCAGCGTCGCCGAAGCCCCACGCCGTTCCCTGCCCATCGATCAGCTGCACGAACACCGTGTACGGGCGATCCGTCGCGGCCAGCGCCTGCCAGTGCAGCGTTACGTCAAGCGAGGCGCCCGGTGCCACGCGTGTCTCGGGCAGGTCGTACCCGATCAGGCGCGCGACCTCCCCGAAGCGGGCATCGGCTGTGTATCCCACCTGCGGCGCCACGGTCACGTGATCGCGGCCAGCCACGCGCAGCGTGCCCAGCGACACAGAATCGTCGCCCCCCGCGGTGCGCAGCCGCTCGCCATCCGCCGCGCGGAAGAGGCCCCCGATCACCCGATACTCCCCGTCTGCGGCCGTCGCGGGCACGCGCAGCGTCGCCTGGGTGCGGATCAGCGTGCCGCTCGTCCACGCCGAGGTGGCGTAGGCCGCGCCGGGCGGCGCCTCCCACAGGGCCGCGGGCGCGCCGTCCGCGCCGAGCAGCTGGACGAATGCGGTGTAATCCGCAGTGGGCGCGGCCGTGGCCTGCCAGAAGAGGTTCACGCGGCGTGTGGCCCCGGGCGCGACCGGCGCATCGTCAACCGTGACGCCGAGGAAGCGGATGCCGTCCGCCAGATCGATCGGCCGCCGTGCCGCGATGGGCAGCGATTCAGGGCCCAGTTGCCTGCCGGCAGGCTCGACCTGGAGATGGTAGAGGGTGGCGCCGGTCGCGGGCAGACCGTCGCCCGCGCGCACCTGCAGCGGACGCGCGGCGTCCGCAGGCCGCACCACCAGCTCGACCCGGTAGCGGCCGGGCGGCGTGCCGGCCGGCACGAGCAGGCCGAGCCGGTCCGTCGCCTGCCACGATGGGGCCGTGTCTCCACTCGGCGTGCGCCCCAGCGACCCGAGCGGCTCGTAGTCGTTCTGGCCCCAGATCTGCCCCAGGTCATCCACCAGCCGGACGCTGACGGCGAGGTCCGGGGGCCGCTGCGCCGCCTCCCACGCCAGGCTCAACGCGGTGACCGCATTGGCCGCGGGCACGTGTGCATCCTCTGCGGTCACCCCGAGCAGCGACAGTGCCCCCGCGGCCGGCACCTCGAAGCGCGCCAGCGCCTGGGCCCCCGGTGCCGGCGCGGGGTCCGGGAGTGCGGCCCGGCGCCACGCGCTCAGCCGGGTGCCCGGCCCGTACCACGTGTTGGCGAACGCGACCGCCTGCCCGCCCAGCGCGGCCTCGACCTGCGTCTCCAGGATCGCACCCAGCGCCAGGTGTGCGGGGAACCACACGCGGCCCCGCTCGAGCGCACCGGCGAGCGCGGTCTCGACGGCCGGCCCCCACTCCGCGGAGGGGCTCAGCACCGCCTCGGGGCCGTCGACCAGCGCGTAGCTGCGCCAGTAGCCCACCTGCCACGGATAGACGCAGAAGACCGTGTCCTCCGGCAGCCCCTGCTCGACAGTGCGCGCGATGAGAGGGCGGTAGTCGTCGTCCGCGTAGCGCGGGACGAGGTAGAACGCGGCCAGGCTCGCGGCCGAGATGAGCACGAACGCGGCGCACGCGGCAGGGAAGACCCACCGGGCGTGCGCGGAGACCTCCGAGGCTGCCTCGGAGGTCGTTGGCCAACCTCCGGTTGGAACGGCTTCCTGCTGGCCATGGGGCAGCCACGCATGCAGGCCGGCCGCGGCCAGCATCACGAACGCCGGCAGCGCAAGCAGGAGGAGCCGCTCCCCGCGCTCGGGGAAGAACGGGTAGCGCAGGCCGATGGCCCACCCCAGGAGCAGCGAGACGAAGAGGACGGTGGCGAGCATGCCAATCGCCTGCCGCGCGGCAGGCGGGCCGGCCGCCTCCACGCGCCGGTTGCGGCGCCACGCCACGGCCAGCCCGGCGAGCACCGGGAGCAACAGCAGCAGCGCCACGGGCCACCACCCCGCCAACGGCCCTTCTCCGTGCCCGGCCGCGAACGCGGCGAGATGGCGGGCGAGGTAGGCCAGGAGGCCGAGCGGCCGGTCCGCATCCGCCACGACCTTGTGGCTCACGTAGAGGACGAGGCGCGGGCCCGCATAAAGCACCCACGGCAGGTACAGGACGGCGACGATCGCCTGCAGGCCGAGCCAGGCCGCGAGGCGACGGACGTCGCCTCGCCAGCGCCACGCCGCATAGAGGGTGAGGCCGATGGGCAGGAAGACCGCGTAGTATTGCGTGTAGAGCGCCGCGACCGTGAGCAGGACGTAGGCCCATCCCGCACGGCCCCGCCGCGCCCCGTGCAGCACCTCCCACGCGGCCCACAGCCCGGCGGTGCTGAGCAGGGCGACCAGGCCGTACATCCGGACTTCCTGGCTGTAGAAGACGTGCAGGGGGTTGACCGCGAGCAGCCCCGCGGCGATCAGCGCAGCCCGGCCGCTGCCGAGGATGCGTCGCGACGCGGCAAACATGAGAGGGATGGCTGCAACGCCGGCCATGACCGACAGGAGGCGGAGGCTGAGCGGCCCCGCGCCCGCGACGCGCGTCCAGAGATGAAGCAGCGCATAGTAGAGCGGCGGGTGGATGTCCTCCGCGGTGAGCGCGGCCATCCGGGCCAGGGAGTGCGTGGCAAACCAGGCGGAGTAACCTTCGTCCCACCAGAGGGGCTGGAAGCTTAGCCGGGCGAGGCGAAGTGCAAGCGCACCGAACACCAGGAACAACAGGAACCCGACTTCGTGCCGGAACCGGGTTCCTGCTGCTTTGCGGAGGCGCGCTGGAGCTACTTCTGCTTCCATTCAATGATCGCCGTGCGATTCGTGTCGCCGGAGACCGTAAACGTGAAGGCGTCGGAAACCTGGGTGCCGCCGTCGATGAGGTAGGCCGTATACGTCCCATCGCTTGCCGGGACTTCAACCTTGCAGCCACCGTTGTACAGATACTCGGACGAATAGCCGGCGTCGCCGCGGGCTGGTTTGCCGCCGGTGAATGCCTGCTCTTTGAGAACACTGCCGCCGAGGAGCACGCGCATCGTGCCGTTGACCAGGTCGTTGCCGCTGCTGTTGAGCACGAAACACCATACCGACACGATCGGGTTCGTGTTGGGCCGCAGCTGGATCTTGCCCGTCAGCCCGAACTGGAGGCTGGGCGCGGGCGCCGGCGCGGGCGCGGCGGGCTGGGCTGCCACCGGCCGAGCGGTCGGCCGCGGGGCCGCGGTCGGCGCGGCAGGGATGTTCTGCGCCACCTGCACGAGCTCGCCGTTGCGCACCGTGACGTTCGTCCCGATGACCCAGCCGTTCCTGCCGCTGTAATCGAACTGCCACCAGGTGCCGGCCGCGTTCTTGCCCGTGACCGGGACACTCTGGCCGTTCGTCAGCCGGCCGATGACGCCATAGTTTGTGCCGGGGCCGCTGCGCACGTTAAGGCTTGCACTGGTGACGGTGAGCACCGCCGCTTCCGGCGTGGCAGTCGGCTCGGGCGTGGGGGGCTCCGGCGTGGCGGTCGGCTCCACGACAACCGGCGTCTCCGTCGGCAGGGCCTCGGTGGGCGTGGGGGTCAGGGTCGGCTCCGGGACCGTCGCCGTGAAGGTGGGCCGCAGCGTCTTCGTGGGCACCGGCGAGCTGACCGGCCCTCTCGGTGCACGGCTGCCAGCACAGCCCGCGACGGTTGCCAGGAGAACGGCTGCGGCGAGCAGCGTCCAGTAACGGATACGCATGTTCTTCCTCCTCAGAGTGTGGTCCGCGCTTGATGGCCGGCTCGGCTCGCCACAGGGGTGGCGGCGCACGTCACCGCGCCAGGAGGTAAGCGATGAAGACCACCAGGTTGCGGTAAGAGTCGCCCTTGGTCGTGAACTTCGTGACCGGCGACATGCGGCCGGCGCCGGGCCGGGTCAGGTAGATCTCCCAGTCGGCCTCGGCCGCACCGTACATCTCGTACTTCAGGTTGTATTCGTACGCGCCCTGGTTCGGCGTCGTCTTGTCGAAGGGCCGGTCGTCGAACGACAGGATATTGTCGCTGACGTCCACGCCGTCCCGGAATACCTTCAGGGTGAAGCCGCCCAACGGGCGCTGATTGTCGGCCGGGCCCTCATAAACCTTGACCCAAATGGTCAGCAGCCCGTCATCGCGGCGGATCGGGAACTCCGGACCGCGCGCAATGTCGAACGGCGGCAGCGGCGGGCCCGCTGGCTGCGGCGTGGCGATCGGGCTCTGGCTCACGCGGGGCGCCGCAACCACCGGTCGCTGCGTCGCGACCGGCACGGGCGGAGGCGTGAGCACGGGCGCAGACGCGACAGCACCCTTTGCATCCACCTGGTCTGCAGCCACCCAGACCGGCTGATTGGCCATGCAACACACCTGCAGCCAGGCGTTGTCGGCCGAGCGCCCGAGCACGAAAAGCGAATCGCCGGCCTTCGCCTGGCCGATGCGCTCGTAGTTCGTCCCGGGACCGCGCCGCCCGTTCAGTGTGGCCGCCTTGATCACCACGAACGGCGTCGCCCGGGGCGCCGGCGTCGCGGTGCGGACGCTTGGCGTGCGCGTCGGCAGCCCCTGCGTGGCCGTCGCCGTTGCGGTCGGCGTGTTGGTGGCGAACAACACCAGGCTCGTATCGCCTCCCGGAACCAACGCACTCTCGCCGGGTGCAGCGATCGCAGGGGATGCCCCCGCAGTCACGCCCGGCGGCAACGTGCCGCGGATCACCGGCACGCCCGGCGAGGTCGCCAACGCGCCGGGCAACGGGGTGAAGGTCGGCCGAGGCGTTCGGGTCGGCGTGGCCCCAGCGCCGCTCTGGCTGCCCGACAGCCCGCCCGCGGAACACGCCACGCTGATGGCGGCGACGAACAGCACGAGGGCCAGCAGCCGGACGAGGTCCCGGGAGCGCATGCGGGGATTGGACGACACGTCGTTCATGGGCGACTCGTAAACGTGATCGAGTACCACATCGGATTGGCAGCGCTCGTCGTGATGCGGACGGGCGTCGACAGCGGTTTGCCGCCGCCGTCGGTGGCGGTCACCTCCCACACGTCGTCGCCCATCGGCACCTGTACGCTGTTGCTGTCCCACTTGACGTTGCTGCGCAGGCAGATCAAGCCCGCGCGCGGGTTCGGGCAGTCGATCGGAATGTTCACGGGCTTGCCGTCGTCGGGATACTGCAGGACGTACCAGTACCAGGACGTCTGCGAACCGTCGCTCAGCCACTCCTGGCCGGTCGATGTCTTGCGGATGCGCAGTTTGTGGCCGTACAGCGGCGTCGCGCCGTTGTAGACGATCGCGTCGATGCGGAAGAAGGCGTTGCCCTCGTTGGAGTACTGGCGCACCGAGCCCTCGACCCGGAACGGCCAGGCGAACGTCGGCGTGGGCAGCG
>CAZMIS010000253.1:0-6661 GCA_964566325.1 uncultured Anaerolineales bacterium | reverse complement strand
AGCCGGGTGACTGGCCGAACCGGTTCCGCGACCGGCGCAGGCCGTGCCGCTGCAACTGTCGTTCTCACTGCGGGCGGAGGCGCTGCGGACCGGATGGCGTCCTCGCCTTGCATGCGGTCGATCGGTGCCGGCGATGCACGGCGCACCTGCGGGACTTCGTGTCGCGAATGAACAGCCGGCTTCACTGACGGCGGCCTCGAAGGGTTCGCGTTGGGTGACAGCGGGCCCGGCCGTCCAGCGCTTCGAGGCGCCTCCGACGGATCTGTCTTCTTCGGCGCTCCAAGCCCGAGAGCCTTCAGCGCATCCTTCAACTGACTTCCGAACTTCATCTTGTTGTCCCCCCTGCCCCACTCAATCGACGAGTACGACTCCCGCGCACACCAGCATCGAATCGTGCGTCAATTCCCTGCGGTTCTGCAGTCGCGCACGACGCTCCGCCGCCCGTTCGCGGACCTTCGACACTCGCCCTTCGTTGGCCTTGATCGTCCGCATCTTGTTCTGCACGCGCAGCCGCCAGATGACTTCTTGCAGCCGCTGGATCTCGCGCGCTTCCTGTCTGTCGACCTGGTCGAGCTGGAAACTCACCCTGTCACGGTTCTCGCGACCTGCGCTCTCGGTGAATTCCTGGTATCGACGGTCGAGCACATCCGTCACGGCCTCGAAACAGTCGCCGACCGTGTTGCCGTCGAGTTGCCCACGTGCCGCAGGCCAGGGTTGCCCCTGCATTGCGGCAACGGTCACCAGCCGCTCGGCGTCATCGGCGGAGAGTTGTTGCTGGTCATCCAGCCTGATGACTTCGAATGCCAGCCTTTCGGAATCCTGTTCACCGCTGATGCTCCAACGATGGACCGCGAACACGTGGGCTCCGCCTGCAACGTTCCCGATTGCCGCGGACGGGATACGGAGCGCCGAAACCACTGCATGACGATGTCGCTCGTCTGCTTCAAGCCGACGGCGAACGTAGGCGATGAGCGGGTGGTACTGCGAGATCGATTCCGCGTCGGTGCGGCTTCTCTTCAGGACGTTCTCGAAGACGCAGGGTTGGCGCCCGCTAGCTGCCGTCGCGAGTCTCGTCCTGCCCTGGAGGCGCTCCTTCTCCAGAAACTCGGAAAATCCAGCGCGTACCGCAGGCCCGAGATCCAGTTCCCAAAGGGGCGGCTCGCCATCTCGGACACGGACAAGCTGTGCGCCCTGGCAGTGCTCATCGATGAAGTCGCTGACGTAGGACTGCAGGTCGTCCGATGTCACGTAGCGGTTCAGTTGTCTGGCGGCGGCTATCCGCTGCTGCAGGTAGTCGCCGTGCGCAACGAGTCGACCTGCCTCCTGTTCCAGGCTGTCCTCGATCCTTGAACGCTGCTCGACGGCAACGCACGTCTGTTCGATCACCTCGACCTCTTCTTCGTCCGACAGGTCATGCCGAAGCAGATCAAAGCTCATCTCACGGATCATCTCGCCGAGGATGCCCTCGGTGCTGCCGAGCGCACGCTCGAAGATCCGCAATCGTTCGAACAGCCGAACGTACACGCGCTCATCGAGCGAGCCCCCGAGGAACAGGTTGAGGATCACGATCCGCTCGGCCTTCTGGCCGATGCGGTCGATGCGCCCGATCCGCTGCTCGATCCGCATCGGATTCCAGGGCAGGTCGTAGTTGACCAGCAGCGATGAGAACTGCAGGTCGATGCCTTCCGACGCGACTTCCGACGCCAGGAGAAGGCGAGGCCCTTCCGACGCCTTGAATCTGGCAAGGGCGGCAGGCTTGTCCATGCCACCCATCAGCACGACCGAATCGATGCCGATCTCGGCAAAGCGCTCGGCCAGATAGGTCAGCGTGTCCCGGAAATAGGCAAAGAGCACGACCTTGGCGCCGCTGTTCCGCTTCCAGTATTCGAGCAGCTGATCGCGCAGCTTCTCGAACTTCGAATCGTGCCGGCGCAGCGCATCGAAGTCGCCCACGTCTCTCGCAATGCGCGAAAGCTGTGCAATCAGGCTGTCGGCGTTCGGGCGCTTTTTGTCCTTGCTGTCGATGGAGGCATCCTCTCCGAACGCATCCCAGAGGATCTGATCGATCTCGTCTTCCAGATCCCTGCTTCGTCGCGACCAGGAGCGACACGCAGCCGCCATCGAGCTGCACATCTGGCGTTGGGGAATGGTCAGGAGGAAACCCTCGGCCATGTCGAGGTCGCGGCAGTACTTCCGCACTGCCGCGGTCACCTGGTCATAGAACTCCGCCTCCACCGGGGTCATGTCGGCGCGCAGGGCAAGGGGTTGGCGCACGACCCTGCGTTCGTGGACATCCCGCTTCCGCGTTCTGGTCACGACCTTGGTGATCGGGTTGATCCTGTCGATCTGCTCGGCAAGCGCCAGGCGATGGCTCACGGACGAGAGCGCTTCCTCGTCCGGCGGCGATGCCAGCAGGAACTGAAGCGCCTCGCTGCGCCCCGCCAGTTCGGAGCCGCGAATGCTCTCAAGCGCCGCCGCGATGGCCTCGAAGTCCGACTTGCCTCGAAGCAGCAGATCCCGCAGCTCGATCAATGGCGCGTTCTCTTGCAACGCGTGGTCGAACGACCACTCGTGCGGGAAAGAATCGCTGTCCACGAGGTTCAACAGATGGAACAGGTCGGCGTTGCGCAGGTGCACCGGCGTCGCTGACAGGAGAACGAGGTTGTTCGTCATGCGGCGCAGCATCTGCCCGAGCCGCGCAGTCTGGGTCTCGGGGTTCCGCATGTAGTGCGCCTCGTCGATGATCACCAGATCAAGCGGCGCCTCGTCCCCGGCACTGTCGTCGGCAACGCGCCGCAGGCGAGCCGCCGGCGACTGGTCATCGTCGTCATCATCCGGGGCATCCGACAGTCCGCGCATGCCCTGCATGCTGGCGACGATCGCGAATGACGCGCGCGAGTTTCCAGCCGCCTGCTCCAGCACTTCGACGGCCTCGAGCGCCGTGCATTTGCGCGCATCGACGCCGAAGCGGTCGGCCAGCTCCTGCTTCCACTTGTCCTGAAGCATTGCCGGACACAGCACGAGCAGCCGGCGGGCGTCTTCACGACTGCGCAGCTCGGTCCAGATCAGGCCCGCCTCGATCGTCTTGCCAAGCCCCACCTCGTCGGCGATCAGGATGCCCCGTGACGGCGAGTCAAGGAACGACAGGACCGGCTTGAACTGGTAGGCGTAAAAGTCGGTGTTGGTCGTGTAGAGGCTGTAGATGAGGTCGGCAAGCTTGCCACCCAGGCGTGCGTGGGTGAGTGCCGATCGCAGATCCCGAGGCTTGCCGAATCGCAACTGGCGCATGTCACTGAAGGGATTCGATCCTTCTTCCGGCACGGGCTCCAGAGCCAGGCCGGGAACAAAGTCCGTCCGATCAGGAAAGATGACCTGCCAGCGCGGGGCTGCCGGGCTCCCGGTTTTCTCGCCAGAAAGGACGCCGGCGCGCGCCGGATTCGACTTCAGGCGAACACGCAAGCCGGCGCGGAACTCGATCGTCATGCCTGGTGCACCGGTTTCATGGATTCATGATCGTCCCGAGATGGCTCACCAGGTGAGCCACCCGAAATGGTCTTCGGCAACCCATCCGAGCGCAACCCATCGAATGCGTGGGTGTTCTCTGCGCCGGATGCGGCGAGCGTTTGCAAACTGCACATGTCTCGTGCGGAGCGCGGTCGAGGTCACGCGGACTGCAAACCAATCTCGATGGCTGCAAGAACCAGCTCGACATGTCCCGAGTCGGCGAGGCCTACTCGGGGCCAGTTGAACTGCGGGTCTGGTGAGATTCCGCGTCCTGTCTTCGCCCGCAGTTCGCCGACAAGGGAACGAAGTTCCCTTTCGGTCATTGCCAAGCGCTTGGCCACGGTCCCTGGTTCGAAGGCAATTTCGGCCTGATTCCCCGTCGCGATGTTCGTGTGATAGACCGTGAGCTTCCCTCGTTTCGACGACTGGAATCGGACCCCCGTTCCACTGTCCAGCGGATGGCCGGTTCCGAAGTGGACCGTCAAACCGGCGACAAGTGCATCGAATACCTGGTTCTGCAATTTCAGCTCCCATCCGTTCGTGTGGCCGCCGCATGCCAGCCCTGCGCCTCTCAGAGCGCCTTGATGTCGATCCTCACCTCATCACCCAGTCCGCGAGTAGCTCAACGGCGATTCGTCTCGGCCAGGGCCGCCCGCGCCAACTCACCGCTGCCCGCGTCTGCGCCCGCCATCCTCGCGGCGAAGGCACCTGCCTGTTTCGCATACGCTGACCGATATTCCTCAGGTAGGAGGACATGAAGGAGGCCACGCGCTCTCGACAAGCCGGCGTAGTGCAGCATCGACCGCTCGGGCGTGCCTACGCCGTCGACGTCGACAGCCAGCACAACGAGCCTCTCCAGGCCCTTGAAGGCATGCATGGTCGAAAAGATCATGTCGCCATCCTTGGCGTAGGCGGCATCGACCAGCGGGACGCCGGCCAGATGGCCGACTCCGGCAGCCAGAGAGTTCTCGCGCGTCCGGGTGGAAAGCACAGCGATGTCCTTCGGTCGCACGTCCTGCTTCAGGAGCTTGGCAACGGTGCCTTCGAGCATCGCAAGAAGTGCCTTGCGATCACGCCCGTACACGTTGTCGCATTCGGGTCCCTCAGGGGCGCCTTCGATCGCAAGATCGATGCCGGAGATGATCGATGCCTGCACGGCCACCTGACGCGTGTTTCGGCAGTTCTCGAACAGGTCGTCGAAGGCAGGCTGTGCTTCCGCGAGCCGCTTCTCCACCCGATCCTGCACGTCGACGCCGTAGATGTTCTGGTTGCGATCGAAGAAGATGTGCCAGCGCCCTCGATTGATCCCGGCATCTCCAAGCATCAGATCGAAGGCATCGATGTTGTCCGGCGTCAGGAGATCCTGGGCCTCGTCGATGATCAGCACGTCCCACGCCGGAAGGTCGACTTCGAGTGCAGCCTCGACGAACGTCCGGGGAAACACTTCGGCAAACAGTTCCTCCGTGCTCGCTGCCGTTTCGAGACGATCGAGCATGCCTGCCCTCGCGATCACCTCGCGGTACAGCGCATGCACGTGCCGTACATCGATCTTGCTGCCAAGCGGGTCCGAGGACATACCCGAGCGAAGATGCTCGGCGAGCAACTGGTTGAAGCAGAGGAAAAGGACCCTCTTCCCCTCGGCCGCGAGTTGCCGTGCCCGCTCGACGGCAATCACCGTCTTGCCCGTACCTGCCTTGCCTCTCACGACCGTGCGTGGATTGGCGGACATGCGTCTGGAAGCTCGCACCTGGTCGCGCGAGAGCTGCACCAGACTCGATTCGACGCCCGTGAGATAGCTGCCCAGACTGAACGCGGAGTCGACATCGGGCCGGAGGATCTGCCGGGCGCGCTGGATGTCCGCGCGAGTCGGCAGCCTTGGAGTCCGTCCGTGCTTGGCCTGGTACGTCGACATCCAATGCCGCTGCAGCTGGCCGACGTAGTAGCCAAGATCCTTGCGAAAATCGCGCCTGTCCAGCAGAACCGCCGGCTCGATCTCCGCTCCGATCGTCGTGAATGTCTCCATGGGCATTACGACGCCGAATCCGTCAAGCAGGTCACCGAATGCGGCATCGACCTCGACCAGCTTCTGCCTGACGGCGAACATGGTTCCCTTGGCCTGCGTCCAGGGATCTTCCCGCTTCTGGTACGAGAGACCGCCCGGTTCGCCGAAGGTCCATACCCCATTGAGGCAGGAGACCTTTCCTCCCTTCACTTCAAGCGAGAAGAAGCCCTTCGTCGAGAGCACGACGATGTCGGCTTCACCCCAGATCTTCGTCTCGTGACCATGCAGGCCCAGCGAGTGCATGACGACCCAATCCGCGTCGAGATCCCGGCCCAGTTTCTCGTACACGATCCGCTCGCCGTACTTGCACTCCTTCGGTTGTTCGGGGATGAGTGTGGCCATCGGATCAGTCCGCCGAAGTTCCGAAGTAGCCCTGCCAATCGCCGAACTCCGACGACTCGGGAGAACCGACGAGCATCGTGCGATCGAGCTCGCGATTGAACTTCTCGCACGCCGTTTCCGGCACCAGCAGACAGCAGTGGCAAGCGGCGCCGCTCACGCGATCGCCGGATTGCGCAGGGTCGGTCTCAAGGCACACCGGATCGCTGCCACACCACCGTGAATTGCGAATGGTCTGCAGGACGATCCGCTCCAGCTGGCCCGGCTCGGCCAGGCGGACCAACCCTCCGAGGCTGCCCTCGGAGTCCGGTGACCCCGTGTAGATCAGGACGCCGTTCATGGCTGGCCTCAGCTCGTCTGCCTCGCTGACGTAGAGACGTTCCCTGAGCGCTGATGATGAGTAGCCGCAGTCGATCGAGATGGTTCGGATCAAGGCATGCGCGAACGAGTGGACCAGCAACAGCCTGGCCGTGATCCGGTAGTCGCGAAGGTATCCACGATCGTTCGCGATGGCCGACGAGCGATCCTCGAGGATCTTGACTCTCGTGCCAATGGCCGGGTTCGCAGCCACCCAGGCATCAATTGCCTCGGTCCGGAACCTCAGGAACAGACCCTCGCCTCGAATCTCCGCTGCAGGCAACCAGTTACGCGGCGATTTGGACAGCGGCGAAACAAGGCCATCCTGGATGGCCTTCGCGATCCGTTCGCCACTGACTGGATACGGTTCTATTCGACTGAAGCCGGCAAGTGCCCTCA
>CAZMIS010000252.1:0-6678 GCA_964566325.1 uncultured Anaerolineales bacterium | reverse complement strand
GGCCATGGTGAGGGTGCCGCCGATCACGGGACTCAGCCTGCCCGCGAGCTTCATCTCGTTCAGCGCGGTGCGGCCGCGAGCGTCCAGTTCCTCGGAGAACACGGACGCCACCAATTCAGCGACCTGGCGCATGTGCCGGGCGGGATCAAATGGCTGCGGCCCGTCTTGGGAAGTGTCGGTTCGGCTCAGGATGTAGGCTGCCACGGCCAACCCTTCTGGCAGGTAGATGACACGTTCGAGCCTTAGTCTAGAGCGATGCGCTTCACAAGTCAAGCACCCAGCGCGCGCAGCAGTGAATCAGCCTCCTCCGTCGTGATGCGGCCTTCCTCCAGCATCTTCAGGATCGCGAGTTGTTCGCTGCTCAGCGACTCAGAACCGCCCTTCGGCCGCTCCGGCGCAGGCGGCGGCTTCGGCCACTTGGCGCCGGTGCGGCCAGCGCGGCCGCGGCCCAGGTTGATCTCGCCGGTCTCGGGATTGATGCCGGCTGCGGCCAGGGACGCGGTCACCTGACGCCTGATACGGTCGCCCAGGGTGCTGAGCTCAGCGAACGGGTCTGCGCCCGGATCGCGACGGCGCTCCCACGCGCCGCGGGTCTCGTCCACGCCGGCTGCCTCGATGCGGAGATCGCCGCCATTCGTCAGCGCGATGCGAACGGAGCCGGCGCCGAGCGACGCCGTGTAGGTCGTCGTCCCGTCGCCGGTCGGCGTCAGGGGCAGGTTCGCCCGGATGCGGCCCCCCGCACGCACCGCCAACTGGACATCGTCCTCCCCGTGCAGGAGCAGCTTCGCGTCACCTCCCGCGTGGATCGCGTATCCCTCGGCGGCCGGGAAGGGTCCCTGCAACGAGATATCGCCCGCCACGTGCGCGGCGCTCAACCCGCCGAGGAGCGCGATGCCTCGCATGTCGCCTCTGACCTGGCCCAGCACCGCCCGCTTCTCCACGTGGCTCAGGCGTGCATCGCCGTAGACCTGCTCTATGTCGACCGCGCCCGCCGCGTTCTCGATCGCTACGTCACCATGGATCGCGGTCACGCGCACATCGCCGGCCGAGCTGACGCGCAGATCGCCTTCCACCACGCCCAGCCTGAGCCGGCCGCCTGTCAGAAAGCGACAGTCGCCGTCGCACGTCCCGATGTGCAGATCGGCTGCGCCATCGGCCCGCACATCGCCGCGCACGAGGTTGATGGACACCGCCCCCGGCACCTGCTCGACCCGGAGATCGCCCTCCACCGTCTCCAGCCGGGCCGCTGCCCCCAGCCCCTCGATCCTCAGATCGCCGCGCGCTTCGACGACGGTCACTGCCACGTCTGGCGGAACCACGACCCGGATGACGGGGCCACCGGCAAACCGCGCCGCATCGCCGGAGACCACGATCTCAGAAGTCGCCGCGGCCTCCGCCGGGCTCACCTGAATCTGGATCTCCGTGGCGCCCGGCTGAGCCCGTAACACGCCAGCGCGGCCGATTGTTTCGATCGACAACTGGGCGATCCCGGCCGCAGGATAAGTATAGACATCGCTCATGCCCGTTCCTCCTGAACGCGTGGTCCCTACAGAGCCTGCAACTGGCGTACGGCTTCGGACGACGAAATGCTGCCGGCCGCCAATGCATCAAGAATCACCTGTCGCTGTTCGACGAGCCGCTGTTTCTCCTCGGCTGGTGGCAGGTCCCGGACCTCGTAGCCCATGGCGCGGATGATCTCGTCGAGTCGCGCCCGGACCGTGGGATAGGACAATTTCAGCTCCTGCGCGAGCCAGTTCAGCTTGCCCTCACAGCGCACGAAGAGCTCGACAAAGGCGCGTTGCTCGGTGCTGAGCTGTTCGAGCCTGCTGAGTTGAAAGTGGCCTTCGATGCTGCTGTCGCAACTGGGACAGTGAAGCCGCGTGACAGTGAGGCTCTCGCCGCATATGGGACATAGGCTTGGGGTAATGTGCATCGCTACGACTCCCTTCGTTCTAAGCGGAGTGTACAACGAACTTCATTTAGTGTCAAGATGGTTAAAGATAATTCAGGTGCATATGTGAAAAATGAAAGTGCACTGCTTCCGCACATCAAACAGCCCCCGCAGGGCATGATCCCTGCGAGGGCTGTTGCGAATCTGACTACGGCGGCTGTGCGGGCGCCGGCGCCGGCCGCCGGCGCCCGACGCCTACATCTGCCGGTATTCGCCGTCGACGACGTCTTCCCCTTCGGGCCGGGCGTCGCCCGGACCAGCGCCGTCACCGGAGGGCTGCTGCTCACCGGCCTGCTGATGCATGCGGCCGCCCACCTGCTCCCAGGAGCTCATCAGCTTGGTGGTTGCCTGCTCGAGCTGATCGGCGCCAGCCTGGCTATCCAACAGGGCCTTGAGCGCATCCATGTCATCCTGGAGCATGCGCTTGTCCGCGTCGCTCACCTTGGCGCCGTTATCCTGGAGGAACTTCTGCACCTGGTAGTGGGCGTTGTCCGCCCGGTTGTGAGCCTCGATCTGGGCCTTGCGGCGGCGATCGTCATCCGCGTGTTGCTCGGCGGCCTTGACCATGTCGTCGATCTGGCCCTTGGAGAGGCCACTGGACGCGGTGATCTTGATGCTCTGTTCGCGACCGGTCGCCTTGTCCTTGGCGCTGACGTGCAGGATGCCGTCGCGGTCGATGTCGAACGTTACCTCGATCTGCGGCATGCCGCGCGGCGCCGGCGGGATGCCCGTCAGCCGGAAGGTTCCGAGCCGCTTGTTGTCTGCCACCATCGGGCGCTCGCCCTGGGCCACGACGATCTCAACCTCGGTCTGCATGTCACCGGCCGTCGAGAAGATCTGCGTCTTCTTGGTCGGAATGGTCGTATTGCGCTCGATCATCGGCGTCGCGACGCCGCCCAGCGTTTCGATCGACAGGGTCAGGGGCGTAACGTCCAGAAGGAGGATGTCCTTGACCTGCCCACCCAGCACACCGGCCTGGATCGCTGCGCCCACGGCCACCACCTCGTCCGGGTTGACCCCCTTGTGAGGCTCCTTGCCGAAGAAGCGCCGGACGGCTTCCTGCACGGCCGGCATGCGCGTCATGCCGCCCACCAGCACGACCTCGCCCAGTTCCTCGGGCTTGAGCTTCGCATCGTTCATGGCAAGGCGCATCGGCTCGATGGTTCGCTCGATCAAGTCGCCCACCAGTTGCTCCAACTTCGCGCGCGTCAGGTTCATCTGCAGATGCTTCGGCCCGCTGGCGTCTGCGGTGACGAACGGCAGGTTGATCTCGGTCTGCATGACCGTCGAGAGCTCGATCTTGGCCTTCTCGCCCGCTTCCTTCAGACGCTGCAGCGCCATCCGGTCGCTGCGCAGGTCGATGCCGCTCTCGCGCTTGAACTCGTCCGCAACCCAGTTGATGATGCGCTGGTCAAAGTCATCGCCGCCCAGGAAGGTGTCCCCGTTCGTGCTCAGCACTTCGAAGACGCCATCGCCGACATCCAGGATCGATACGTCGAAGGTGCCGCCGCCCAGGTCGTAGACGACGATCTTCTGGTCGACCTTCTTATCCAGCCCGTAGGCCAGCGCGCTGGCCGTCGGCTCATTGATGATGCGCAGCACCTCGAGGCCGGCGATCCGGCCCGCGTCCTTGGTCGCCTGCCGCTGGCTGTCGTTGAAGTATGCGGGCACCGTGATGACCGCCTGCGTGATCGGCTCTCCAAGGTACGCTTCTGCATCGGTCTTGATCTTCTGCAGGATCATGGCCGAGATCTCCGGCGGGCTGTAATCGCGCCCGCCCATGGCCACCCATGCGTCGCCGTTGGTGTGCTCTACGATCTTGTAGGGCAGCATCTTGCGCGCCTTCGTCACCTCTGCATCGCTGAAGCGCCGGCCCATCAGCCGCTTGACGGAGAAGATGGTGTTATCCGGGTTCGTGATGCTCTGGCGCCGGGCGACCTGGCCAACCAGGCGCTCGTTGTTCTTGGGGTTGATCGCCACGACGGACGGAAACAGGCGTGAGCCCTCCGCGCTGGGAATGACCACGGGCTCGCTGCCCTCCATGATCGCGACCACTGAGTTGGTGGTGCCCAAGTCGATGCCGACGATTCTTGCCATATGAATGACTCCTTCAGTGAGTAGAAATGTCAGTTATGTCAGAGCGCCGATGACCCATCACGGCGGCGCCGGATGCGGTCAAAGGGCTGATTCTCACTTGGCGACCCGCACCATGGTCGGGCGCAGCACCTTGTCCCGAAGCTTGTACCCCTTGGTGACCTCGGCGATGATCGTCCCATCGACGTATCCCGGCGCCTCCTCGTGGGTCACCGCGTGGTGCAGCTCCGGGTCGAACTGCTCGCCGACCGCGGGAATCTGCGCCAGGCCTTCGCCCTCCATGACCCCCTGCAGCTTGCGCTGGATCAGGCGAATGCCGTTCACCCACTCAGCGTCGGCAGGGTCCTGGGGAGCTGCCCCTAACGCCCGATCCAGATCGTCCAAAACGGGCAACAGCTTCTCCAGGACGCGTTCGGACGCGCTCCTGGCGAACTCCTCTTTCTCCCGCAACATGCGCTTGCGCGCATTGGACAACTCGGCCACCGATCGGCGCCAGTTGTCCAGGTACTCCTCCGCCTGCTGCTCCACTGCCGCAAGCTTCTGTGCGAGTTCAGCCGGGCTGTCCCCGGCAGGCATTTGTCCTGCCTCCGGCGCCTGGTTATCAGCGTTCAACTGCTCCTCATTCATCCCTTGCATCGTCTCCTTCTGTCCTCTCACCGACGTCGTACCAGTCGCTGACGAGGTCGCTCATCAAACCGGACACGTAGCGAACCGCACCGATGGTATGGTTGTACGTCATTCGCAATGGACCCACGACGCCCAACAGACCGCTGGCGCCGCCCCGCACGCCGTAGCGCGACAACACGAGCGCGAGGTCCGAGAAATCTTCCCAGCGGCCTTCGCCGCCGATCAGCACCTGCACGCCGCCGATCTCGAGCGGCTGTGCGGCGGTGGCGACGATGTGCGACAGGGATGGTCCCTCGATCGCCTGCACGATCTCGCGCGCCTGGATCGCACCGCCGCCCGAAAACTCGGGCTCCTCCAGGATGTGCAGCAGGCCGTCCCGATACAGGTCATCCTCGCCCGCCTGATCGACGGCTGCCATCATCTGAACCACCAGGCGCCCGATCTGCCGGGCCATAGCAGGCAGCGCGCGCATCTCGGGCTCCAGCTGAGCCGTGCGCCGGCCCCTGAATCGATCGTTGATCTGATTGGACAGCCGGCTCAGCAGCCCCTGATCGGCCGCCTCGTCCAGCGTCAGCATCTGCTGCTTGACCGTGCCGCCGACCAGGACCAGCACAAGCAACACGACCGTGTCGCGCAGCGCGATCAACTCCAGGTGCTTGAAGCGGCTCTCGTGAGATCTCGGCGGCGTGGCGACCGCAGCCTTTCGGGTCGTATGCGCCAGCACGGCGACGGCGAGGCGCACCCACTGGTCGAGCTCCATGCTCGACTGGTGGAACTGGTGGCGGATCATGTGCTGCTCAGGCAACGGCAGCTCCGTTTCGCCGAGCAGGTGTTCCACGAAATACCGGTAGCCCGACTCCGTCGGGATCCGGCCGGCCGAAGTGTGTGGATGCGTCAGGAAGCCGAGATCCTCAAGCGCGGCCATCTCGTTCCGAATCGTGGCCGGGCTGATCTCCAGGCCATACGACTGAACGAACGCCTTTGAGCCGACGGGCTGGCCGCGCTCGATATAGGAGCGGATCACCAGGCCGAGCACGGCCTGGCGCCGCGGCGTCATTTCTATACTCGTGTTAGCACTCATCACTTACAAAACCACGCCGTAGCACTCGTTAGCACTCAAGCACTGAGAGTGCTAACCACGTAGACAGAATGATAACACCAACGAGCAGCCCTGTCAAAACCAGGGCCAGGATTCATCTTGAAACGGTATATCAGTTTCGGGCAGCAGGGCGCGGTCCCAGCCGGCTCAATAGGCGGACTTATCGAAGAGGATCTTGAAGGCGGTGCGCAGGAAGATCTTGAAGTCGAGCCAGAGCGACCAGTTTTCGATGTACCACAGGTCGTACTTGGTGCGCTCCGCGATGGAGGTGTCGCCGCGCAGGCCGTTGATCTGGGCCCAACCGGTGATGCCTGCCTTCTCCCGGTGGCGCTCCATGTAGCGCGGGATGCTCTGGCGGAACTGCTCGACGTAGGCGGGCTGTTCGGGCCGGGGACCGATCAGGCTCATGTCGCCCATCAGCACGTTGATGAACTGGGGCAGTTCATCGACCGACGTTCGGCGCAGGAAGGTGCCGACGCGCGTGCGGCGCGGATCGTTTTTCGTCGTCCACTGCCCGAGGCGCTCCGCGTCGGCACGCATCGACCGGAACTTCAGCATCTTGAACGGCTTGGCGTCCAGGCCCATGCGCTCCTGGACGAAGAACACCGGCCCCGGCGAATCCAGCTTGATCAGGATGGCGGTCAGCAGCATGATCGGCGAGATCAGCAGCAGGATGATGCTGCTGAACACGATGTCGACGCCCCGCTTGAGCGTCAGCTTCCAGCCGCGCAGCGCCACGTCGCGGATCGTCAGCAGCGGCAGGCCGGCCAGGTCGCTGATCGTCACCTCAGAGGCCATGATCTGGAACACATCGGGGAACACCCTGATGCTGACCTTCTCGCGCTCGCACATCGAGATGATGCCTACCAGCTCCTGGTGGGTGGCTTCGGGGAGTCCGATCACCACT
>CAZMIS010000251.1:0-6692 GCA_964566325.1 uncultured Anaerolineales bacterium | reverse complement strand
CAGGCGATCGGTGATCCCTGGCTGCGCGAGGTGTACGCCAACCTCTTCTATTCGCAGGCGCCGGTGTGGTTCGTCGGCATGGTGCTGGGGCTGCTCACCACCGGAGGCATGGGCCTGCTCAGGCAGGGGTCGACAGGCTTCGTGCAGCCCATCGAAAGATGCCTGTGCGAACTGGGCGGGCAGATCACGTACGGCGCCACGGTGGAGCAGATCCTGGTGGCAGGCGGCCGCGCGGCCGGCGTGCGCCTGGCCAACGGAGAAGAGCACCGGGCCGATGCGGTCATCTCCGCCGCGGACGGTCGGAGCACGTTGTGGGACCTGCTGGAGGGCCGGTATGTCGACCGCAAGACGGCAGCCCGCTACGAAGCGTGGTCGCTCGTGGCTCCCATGATGATGATCAGCTACGGCGTGGCGCGCACCTTCGCGGGCGAGCCGCACCTCCATGCCTTCTCGCTGGCCGAGCCCTTCGACGTGGGCCCACAGCGCGTGGGCACGATGGCGCTGCGCACGTTCAACTACAGCGATGCCTTCGCGCCGGAGGGCAAGACCGTCATCCAGGCGACGTTCGACAGCGACTGGGACTATTGGCGCGATCTGCGCGACGACCCGGCCGCGTATGAGGCGGAGAAGCGCCGTGTAGCCGCCGCGGTGTTGGCGCGGCTCGAGGCCTACTATCCTGGGCTGGCCCGCCAGGTGGAGATGACCGACGTGGCCACGCCGTTCACGACGTGGCGCTACACGCGCAACCACCGCGGCGCATACATGGGGTGGCTGCCCACCCCGCAGCAGATGATGTCGACGCTGCCGCGCACCCTGCCCGGGCTCGACCGGTTTGTGATGGCCGGCCAGTGGGTGATGCCCGGCGGCGGCGTGCCCACCTGCCTGCTTTCCGGCCGCGACGCGGTCCGGATCCTGTGCGCACAGGATGGGGTGAAGTTCCGCGCAACGTGACCCGCTGCGGCGCGAGGTGCCTGCAATCGCGGCTGCAGAGGCCGGAGGCTGCGCTTGGCACGGGTTGCTGCGGTTTCCAACCGCCGGCGCCCGAAGTATACCCGACGCACCGCCATGTGCAAGGCACTTACGGCGCGACCTTTGCTCCCGTCCGGTTCAGCGTGCTATACTGCCTCATCGAACCCACATCTCCCGGAAGGCAGCCAAATGTCACAGGTTCCCCCTGGCCCGGGCAACCGGCCGCCACTCGACGATCTCGAAGCCCTGCGCGATGGACCGCACGCGTTCTTCCTGCGCGTGGCGCGCAACTACGGGCCCGTCGTGCGTTACCCGGTGGGCCCACTCGCGGTGTACCTGGTCACGGGTCCGGACGGGGTCAGGCACATCCTGCAGGACAACCACAAGAACTACTCGAAAGACACCTTCCAGTACAACCTGCTGAGCACCATCACCGGCAAAGGATTGCTCACGAGCGACGGCGAGCATTGGCTGCGCCAGCGCCGGCTGGCCCAGTCGGCCTTCCAGCGGCAGCGCATCGCCGGCTTCGCGCCCATGATCGTCGACGCTGCAGGCGCAATGCTGGATCGTTGGTCGGCCCACGCGGCGTCCGGGAAGCCGATCGACGTCGCGTCGGAGATGATGCACGTGGCGCTGCAGATCGTCGGCAAGGCCATGTTCAGCGCGGAGATCGGCGATCAGGCGGACGAACTCGCGACCGCGACGCTGACCGTGCTGGATCACATCGTTGGCCGCGCGCGGACGTTCGGCGTCGTGCCCGAATGGCTGCCGACGAGGGGCAACCGGGCGCATCAGCGCGCGCTGAGCGTGCTTGACGAAGCGGTCATGGGCACCATCGCGGAGCGGCGGCAGAGCCTGCGAGGATTCGGACCCACCGCGGCGCGGCAGGAAAGCACGGGCCCGGCGGATGCCGCCGGATCGGGGCGCGATCCGATGGAGGATCTCCTGGCGCTGCTCATGCGCGCCACGGACGAGCAGACCGGCGAGCAGATGAGCGACCAACACCTGCGCGACGAATCGATGACCATGTTGATCGCGGGACACGAGACGGTGGCCAGCGCCCTGGCCTGGACGTGGCACCTGCTGGCCGAGAACCCGCTGTGCGAGGAGATGCTGCATGCGGAGCTGGACCGCGAGCTGGCCGGCCGGGCGCCTGCCGCGGCCGACCTGCCGCGGCTCACCTATACCGAGATGGTCTTCCAGGAGGCGCTGCGCCTCTATCCGCCCGCCTGGCTGATCTCGCGCAAGGCGCGGGAGGACGATGAGATCGCCGGCTTCGCCATCCCCAAGGGCAGCCTGGTCGTCACGAGTCCGTACGTGACGCATCGCATGGCCGACCTCTGGCCGGACGCGGACGGGTTTCGCCCGGAGCGGTTCAGCCCCGAGGCGTCGGCGGGCCGCCACCGCTATGCGTTCTATCCGTTCGGCGGCGGGCCGCGTCTGTGCATCGGGATGGGGTTCGCCATGACCGAGGCTGCGCTGATCATCGCGATGGTGGGGCAGCGGTTCGTCCTGCGCCCGGTCAGCGGCCACCCGATCGCGGTCGAGCCGGGCGTCACCCTGCGGCCCAAGCACGGGCTGATGATGCGCGTGGAACCGCGGGACGGTTGATGATGGACGGCGGCTTCATCTTACTCAGTTTGTGCTGTGGATATCACATTCTCGGCGCTCTGCCGGCTGCGCTGATCGGCGCCGCCGCGCACCTGTTGATCACACGCACTACGGCGCTTACGCGTAACGCCTCGGCGATCGTTGCCATCCTGGTTGGCCTCGCTGTACTGGTCGTGTGGGTGGCGTTGGGCTGGATCGCCTTGGCGATTTCTTTCTGGCGGTAGGAAGGTAATGGATCAAATCAAAGCGATTCTTTTCGACCTGGACGGCACCCTGCTCGACAGCAACATGGAGAGCTTCCTGCCCGTCTATCTGAAGGCGCTGTCCGGCCGCGTGGCGCACCTGTTCGAGCCGAAGCGCTTCATCGCGCACCTGCTGCAAGCCACGGAGGCGATGACGGAGAACGACGGCCGCGCCACCAACCAGGAGGTGTTCGCGAGGGCGTTCTTCCCGCTGGACGGCCACGACCGCGCGGAGCTGGAGCCGATCTTCGAGGCGTTCTACGCGGAGGACTTCCCCAGGCTGCAGCAGGTCACACGGCGTAAGCCGGAGGCGCGGACCGTGGTGGAGCTGGCGATCGCGCTCGGCTACGACATCGCGATCGTGACCAACCCGCTCTTTCCGGCGACCGCCATCCGCGAGCGAATGCGCTGGGCGGGCGTGGACGATCTGCCCTGGAACTGGGTGACCACTTACGAGAACAGCCGGTACACCAAGCCCAACCTCTGCTTCTTCGACGATGTCTGCAAGCGCCTGGGCCGCGCGCCGGCCGAGTGCCTGGTCGTCGGTGACGAGCACATGGACATGGTGGCCCGTGGCATGGGGTGCTCGACGTTCCTCGTCGAAGGGCCGGCGACCGCACTGCTGCCCACCACGCCCGAGCCGGCATATCGCGGTGCGCTGGTGGACCTGATCGACCTGATCGACCGGTAACGCCCCTCCTGAGGCAAGACCATGATCAACGAACGGGCCTACTGGAACGCGGTGGGCATCCTCCACCCCTACGACATCCGCTACGACCCGGGCGACCGGGCCTTCTGCAGCCCGCTGACCGACGGCCGGGTGCGCTTCTGCCTGTGGACCGAACCGGGCTTCGCCCGCGCGGTGTTGGTGTACGACGACGGCGTGCCGCGCGCGGCGGAGATGACGTGCACGGGCGCGGGCCGGCGCTTCGCCTATTGGGAGGTCGTCGTCCGGCCCGCCGCGCGGCGCTTCCCGTATGCCTTCGCGCTGCGCACGGATGACCATCAACCCGTGTACTTCACGGAGCACGGGATCGAGCACAGCATCGAGGTGACGGACCGCTGGCTGATGGACCTCGATGCAGTCGCGCCCCACGAGACACCGGCCTGGGCGCAGGGTGCGGTGATCTACCAGATCTTCCCCGAGCGCTTCGCCAACGGCGAGCCGGCCAACGATCCGCCGGGGGTCGTGCCGTGGGGCACAGCGCCGCGCTGGCTCGAGTTCCAGGGTGGCGACCTGCAGGGCATCACGCAGCGCGCGGACTACCTGCACGATCTCGGCGTGGACCTGGTCTACCTGACCCCCATCTTCACCAGCCCCTCCACGCACAAGTACGACTGCATGGACTTCATGCACGTGGATCCCCACTTCGGCGGCGATGACGCGCTGCGCGAGCTGGTCGACGCGCTGCACGGCCGGGGCATGCGCCTGATGCTGGACGCGTCGTTCAATCACTGCAGCCCGCTGCACCCCGCGTTCCAGGACCTGCTGAAGCATGGCCCCGCGTCCCGCTATCGCGATTGGTTCACCGTGCGGGAGTGGCCCCTGCGCGTCAAGCACCGGCCGCACCTCGCACCGGATCTGTCCGGCGATCCCGCGCGCGCCGCATACACCCAGTGGCGGCTCGAGTTCCCGAAGCGGACCGGCGTGCCCATCGTCGAAACGGCCGACAGCGACGGCCCGTTCCTCGAGGCGACCTACCTGGCGTGGTCGGGCGTGCTCGATATGCCGAAGTTGAATCAGGAGAACCCCGAGACCCGGCAGTACTTCCTCGACGTGGCGCAGTACTGGCTGCGCGAGTTTCACATCGACGGCTGGCGCATGGACGTGGCGCGCCACGTCACCTCTGGCTTCTGGCTGGATTTCCGGCGTGCCTGCCGTGCGGTGCGGCCCGACGCGTACCTGGTCGCGGAGATCTGGGGCAACACGTCGCCCTGGCTGCAGGGCGACCGCTTCGACGCGACGATGAACTACTTCTTCCGCGATCTCTGCGTGGGGTGGTTCGCGCGCGGCGACCTGGGCACGCCCGCCTTTCTCGACGGCGTCCAGCGCATGTTGGCGATGTATTCCGCGGAAGTCACCGCGGTCAATCACAACCTCTTCTCGTCGCACGACGTGCCGCGGTTCCGCCGCGTGGCCGGTGAAGACGTGCGGCGCCTGCGCCTGGCCACCATCTTTCAACTCACGCTGCCCGGCGCGGCCGGCCTGTATTACGGCGACGAGATCGGCATGACGGGCGGCGACGACCCCGACTGCCGCCGCGCGTTTCCGTGGGACGCGCGGGAGACGTGGGATCGCGGGATGCTGGAGACGGTGCGCGCGCTCACGCGGCTGCGCAAGGCGCACCCGGCGCTCCGTCTCGGGCGCTGGGAGCCGGTGTGGCAGGGTGCGGACGCGTTCGCGTTCGAGCGACAGCACGAGGGCGAGCGCCTGCTGGTGGTCATCAACCGCGGGGCCGCGCCGGCCAGCCTGGCCGTGAGCGGCGAGGCGGCGGAACTGCTCTTCGGAGAGACCGAGGTGTCGGCGGGCGGCGGTCGCGTGACGATCGCGGGGGTCGCACCGATGGATGGGGTGGTGGTGCGGCTGTAGGTGCGCCGCACGGCGTCGTAACACGGCCGGACGTTGTGGGGTATGGGGCTGCCCATGACCGTGATACAGAGTATGGCGATCGTCACAGATCGCCGCGTTGCCGGCCCGGCGGTGGAGCTCACCCTTCACGCGCCTGACCTGGCGCGGCTGCTCCGGCCCGGCCAGCCGGTGCTTGTCAAGGCCGGTCCCGGGATGTGGCCCTACCTGCGCCGCACGCGCTACCCCATTGCGTTGGGCGCCGAGTCCTTTGCCCTCCGCGTGCCGCCCTCGCCGGATTGGGGCGATGCGTGGCTGCGGACCGCGAACGTCGGAGCCGCGATCGATTGCATCGGGCCTGTCGGCCTGGGCTTCGAATGGGATGGCCAGTTGCGCAACCTGCTCTGTGTCGCCGAGGACGACGCGGTGTGGGACCTCCTGCCCTTGATCGACTGGGCCGATGCGGCGGGGCTGTCTGTGGCGCTGGTGGCCGGCGCGGCCGCGGTGCGCACCGCGCTGCCGGTCCAGCGGCTGCCGGCAGGCGTGGAGTATCACCTGGTTTCGGGCGACGGCCAGCCCGACGTCCGGCGGTCCCTCATGTCGACGCTCTCCGACCTGCTGCCCTGGGCCGACGCCCTCGCCGCCAGCGCGCCGCTGGACGCGTACGGCGCGCTGGCACAGACCATCACCTCAGCGCGGTATGCCCTCTCGCGCGGCTTCGCGCAGGTGATCTATCCCATGCAGTTTCTGTGTGGGGTGGGCGCGTGCCAGTCCTGCGTGGCTGACGTCGCAGGCGGCCGCCGCCGGGTGTGCCTGCGCGGGCCGGTGTTCGACCTGGTGGACGTGTACGGGGCGTGATCGGGTATCGGCCAGCCGCCTGCCGGCTGATCGCAGCGGTGACGCGCTGGCTGCGGATGGCGCCGGGACGAAAGCTACGGGCACACCAGGGTCGGGAGACGGCTGCGGCGCAACAGCTCGTCCACCGTGCTGCCCAAGGCCATCTCCAGCGGGGGCGCGTAGCCATAGCCGCCGACCACGATCAGGCCGCTGTGCTGCGAGTCGCTCGCGGTCAGGATGGCATCCACCACGCTGCCGGTCGCGGCCACTTCGGCTGCGGTCACGCCATGCTGTGCGAGCGTGCGCCGGCCGCGCGCCAGGGCGGCCTCGGCGTCCGCAAGGCGTTCGGCTACGCTGACGACGGCGAGCTTCGCTCCCCAGCGCAGCGCAAGGTAGATGGCAATGAACAGCGCCTGTTCCGCCTTCGGGCTGGCGTCGTATGCCAGCAGAACGTGGTCCAGGTCGAC
>CAZMIS010000250.1:0-6731 GCA_964566325.1 uncultured Anaerolineales bacterium | reverse complement strand
TGCTCGCCTTCATGTGTGCGATGACCTGGCTCGGGCTCATCTCCCGCAGCACCTTGCGCAGCGCGGCCATGCCGCCCTGGGCGCGGTAGTCGTCCAGGCTGGTGGGGTCGACCACGCCGACGTTGGTCAGCGCGACCTTGACCAGGCCGCCGATCCGCAGCTGTGCGGGCGCAGGTGACCCGTCGAAGAGGGTGTCCGCGGTCGCAGGCGCATGGCGCGCGTTGTTGAGCAGCGCGGCCGGCGCGCGGTCGCACAGCCCCAGGCAGCGCACGGCTTCGAGCGTCACCGCACCGTCCGGCGTGGTGCACCCCGGTGCACAGCCCAACCGGTCGCTGAGCTCGGCCAGCAGTGCATCGCTGCCGCGCACCGCACATGGGCCGTCGACGCAGACGCGGATGAGCTGATGGCCAACCGGCTCGGTGTGGAACATGTCGTAGAACTCGGTGACACCGTAGACGTCGGCGAGGGGAACATGGAGATAGGCGGCAATCCGGCGCAGGGCCGGCTCGGGCAGCCAGCCATCGAACAGGGCCTGCGCGTCGTGCAGCACCTCGATCAGGATGGTCTGGCCCCGCGGACCGTAGTTGGCCAGCACCTGTTCGAGTTGAGCCATGCGGCCGGGATCGAGCTGTTCAACCGGCGCGGTGGAGGTGACGGTCGATGCATCCATGGGCGATTCCTATCAGCACTGCGCGGTGGGATTTGGCGACGGGAGAATTGTACCTTTGCGCGCGTTCGGTGTCAATGTGTGCGCGCCGGCCGGCGCGCCGCGCTGATCCGACGGCGGACGCGTCACTCCTGGAGCATGTGCTCGGCCGCGATGGTGCGCCGGGTGTGCGTCTCCGCGCGCAGGATGATGGAGCTCGACTTCGCCCGATCCCCGTGATAGCGGACCCCCTGGAAAAGCGGGCCATCGGTGACACCGGTCGCGGCGAAGAAGAGCTGCGATCCGGTGACCCATTCCGATTGGGAGAGGATCGGCTGCGGCTCTGCGCCAAGGGGCGCGGGCCCCGGCGCGCCGGAGACCAGCCTCCCCAGCATCCCGCCGCCCGCAGCCTTGACCGCACACGTGGCAATGAGCGCCTGCAGCACGCCGCCGGTTCCCATGAGCACGTCGACGCTGCCGTCCCGCAGGCTGGCGAGCAGCGCGCCGGAGATCTCACCGCCGGGGCGCAGCAGCACGTGGCTTCCGGCCGCACGGATCTCGGCCACCAGGTCCGCGTGGCGCGGGCGATCCAGGACGAACACGACCAGATCTCGCACCCGTTTCCCCTTGGCGCGCGCGACGAGCGCCAGCGTCCATGCGGCCGGGGCGTCGAGGCACTCCGGCACGAGTGCGGGGGCGACGTCGCCGTTGACCACGATCTTCTCCATATAGCGCGCGCCCTCCAGCGAGCGGATGGCGCCGCGCGGCGCGACGGCCACGGCCGAGACCGCGCCCGGGTAGCCGCCCGCCAGGAGGCGCCTGCCGTCGATGGCGTCGGCCAGCACGTCGACCTCGGGCCCGTCTCCGGTGCCGAAGCACTGGCCCGTCATGAATGCTGTCTCGCTGCCGGTGCGCGCCTCGTCTCCCAGGCACAGCCGGCCGTCCATCTCCACGCGGTGCAGGGCATCCACCATGGCGCGCGAGGCGGCCCGGTCGGCCTCGTCGGGTTGGCCCAATCCCAGCCAGCGACCTGCGGCCAGGGCGGCTGCCTCCGTGGCGCGCACCAGGTCCAGGCCCAGGTTGTGTGACAGCACGACCTCATCGCTCATGTAACGGCCTCCAGCAGATTGGCGCCTTCCCACGCCAGCATCCCGCCCTCCAGGATGGCGGCGTTCGGATGCCCGGCCTCCAGCAGCTCCGCGGCAGCCAGCGCGCTGCGCCGGCCGCTGCGGCAAACGAGGACCACGGGGCGATCGCGCGGCGCCTGGCCCAGGTCTTCCAGCAGGGCGGGCAGCGGTAGGAGCTCGCTGCCCGGAACGTGGCCCTGGGCAAACTCACGCGGCTCGCGCACGTCGATGATGTACGGACGGGGCTCGCCGTGCATCATCCGCCACAACTCCCGGGGAGCAACCGCCGGCACCGACACGCCCGGGTGTGGCAGGTGGGGGTGCGTCTCATGCCACACGTCCGGCAGCTGCTTCGGTAGGTTCTGGCATTCTTTGAAGACACGCACCGGGCACTCGTAGATGCAGATGGCCGGGTCCAGCACGCGGTAGAAGAGATGGCCGATCGCGCCGTCCTCATTCAGGACGTGATCCTCCCCGAAGAACGCCAGGAAACCCGACGCCTTCATCTCCGCCATGACGGCGGGCTGCACCCGCATCATGAAGACATCGCCGTGCATCTGCCGGTAGGCGCGGACGATGGATTCCAGCGCGTAGATTCCGCTGATGTCGCAGTTATCGACGCTCTGCATGCGCAACAGGAGGAAACGTTGGCCCGGATTGGCGGCCTGGTTACGGAGCACCTGGTCTTCGATATGCTCCACTGCGCCGAAGTAGAGGTCTCCCATGATCTCCAGGATGCCCAGTTGCGGGCAGGCGACCTTGTCCGGCTGATGCAGGAAGTGACGAAAGCCTTCGCCGGGCGTGACGGCCCGCACGCGCGGGGTGCTCGTCTGCAGCAGGTAGTTCGCCAGGGACACCAGAATTCCGGCGAGCACGGCGAAGTGGAGGGGCAGCGTCAGGGTGGCGACCAGCGTGACGATCATCGTGACGCGGTCGCCTCCGCCGCCACGCCAGATGCGGGCGATCTCCCGGCGGTCGATCAGGCTGTAGGCGTTCAGGATCAGGATGCTGGCCAGGGCGGCCATCGGGATGTATGCGGCGAGGGGCGCCAGCGCCAGGGTGGCGAAGAGCACGATCAGTCCGCTGAACGCGCCCGCGAGACGGGTGCGGCCGCCGGACTGGAAATTGGCCGCGGACCGGCCGAACGAGCCGGTCACCGGGTAGCCGGAGAAGAGCCCGACCGCAATGTTGGCCGCGCCCTGGCCGATGAACTCCCGGTTGCTGTCGAGGCGCTGCCCCGTCTTGGTCGCAATGACACGCGCGATCGACATGGCCTCGACGAGGCCGATCGCGGCCATCGAGAGCGCGGCGGTCGAGAGGTTGCCGACCAGCTCCAGGTCGGTGACGGGAGGTATGCGGAAGGGCGGGAAACCAGATGGCAACGGCCCGACCGTCTTCACGTCCAGGCGCAGCAATGCGACCGCGAGCCCGGACAGGAGGATGACGACGAGGGGCCCCGGGACGCGGCGGTTCCAGCGCCGCAGCAGAAGCAGCCCGAGGAGCACGGCGAGACCCAGGGCGAGGCTGGGCAGGTGGGCTTCTCTCAGCCCGGGGATCATGAGCTGAACCGTCTGGACCATGGCGCCCGTCGGCCGCACGTTCAGCCGCAGCAAATTGCGGAGCTGGTCGACCATGATCAGCACGTTGGCGCCGGCCGTGAAGCCGACGATGACCGCGCTGGAGACGAAGCGGACCAGCAGGCCCAGTTTGGCGAGGCCCAGGACCACGCGCAACGTGCCGCCCATGATCGCCAGCAATCCCGCGGCCAATGCGTATTGCTCCGTGCCCGGCACAACCAGCGGCGCGAGTGCGGCCAGGGTGAGGAGCGAAGCCGTGTTGCTCGGCCCGGTCTGCAGATGGTTGGAGGAGCCGAACACCGCGGCCGCAAGGCTGGCGACGACGACCGCATAGAGGCCCGATTGCGGCGGCATGTCGGCGAGGAGCGCATAGGAGATGGCCTGGGGCAGGGCGATCATGGCCACGGTGAGGCCGGCGAGCAGATCGGGGCGCAGCGCGGCGCCGGCGTAACCGCGCAGTTGAGCGCTGCCGCGCGCGACCGCGGTACGCACAGCATCCCGTGTCAGGGTCCGTCGTGTGGTCGTCACCTTAGCCCACCGATGTTGCACCTGGGTCCGGACTCCACCCGCTGCCCAGTGGCAGGAGAAGTGGCCCTATTATCCGGCAGATGGGTGCATCGGGCAAGGCGCGCGGCGAAGGACGCGAGGCGCCAGACCGGCGGCCAGTGCGAAACATTCTTCAGCTGCTTACGCCGCCGGCAGCACAGGTATCAGGTTCGGCGCGATGTCGCAGTCTTGCTCCCTACCCGCCGAACAGCCGCAGCCACCAGGGATGGTGCTGGATGCCAGTGGCGGATGGCCCATCGGCTACATCCTGGATCGCGCTCAGCGCGTGCCCCGTGCGACTGGTGACGTACACCCGCTGGGTCACGGGATCGAAGGCAATCCCCTCTTCGGCCCCTGTGGGCACCGCGATGTCGGCGACCAAGGCGTACGTGCTTGTCCGGTAGACCTTGACCCGGTCGCCACACGCCACGAAGAGGTGCCCCGTCAGCGGGTTGAGCGCGAGCACGTAGGGCTCCTGGCCGATGGGGATGGTGCCGACGACCGCGCCCGATGTCCCGTTCAGCACGGTGACCGTATGGCTGGGACCCCGGTTCGCGACGTACAGCCGGCCGCTGGCCGGCTCGAACGCCAGCCCGTAGGGCGCAGTAAGTCCATAGAAGTGGCCGGCGACCAAGCCATTGCGCAGCCGGACGATCTCGCCGTTGCCGTGCATGGATGCGAACAGGTCCTCGCCCGGCGTCACCGCAAAGTGAGATGGCTCGTGGCCGACGTAGAGCGTGCCGGTCGCGGCAAGCATGGCCGGGTCGAAAACGGTGATCGTGTCGTTGCCGTAGTTGGCGATGTAGCCATAGCCGTCGTGCACTGCAACGCCGGCCGGCCACAGGTTGGCCGGGATCGTGGCCACGTCAACCCCGGTTTCGGCGTCCACCACCCAGGCGTTTGACGTGTCCCGCAGCGCCACCACCACCCGGCCCGCAGCGTCGACCCGTGCCACGCCGTTCGGCGCAGTCTCCTCCGGTCCCAGCGCAATCGCGGTTGCTGAGCCCAGCGCGGGCAGCGCCTGTATCACGGCGAGCTTGCTCACCTTTCCTGCCTGCTGCGCGACGTAGACCTTTTGGCCGTCGGCTTTGACTGCAACGCCGGCAGGATAGACATCGACGGGGAGGCTGAGCGTCTGGCGCAGATATGGCGCCGCCGGCGTCGTGCTGACGGTCGGCGTTGAGGTCGGCGTCCTCGTGCGCGTGGGTGTGCTGGTTGGAGTCGGCGTCCGCGTGTCCGTGGGCGTGCTGGTTGGAGTCGCGCCCGCAGGGCAGATCACGAGCGATGCGTCGTCGACGAACGTGCGGCTGATGCCGCCCAGGCCGTTGTTGTACGTGCCGAACTGGAAACGCACCTGGTGATCGGCGAACTGCCTGACGTCGATGACGGTGTTACGGAAGGAATGGTGATCGAGTTGTTCGACCAGCAGCCAGTCGATCGTGTCGTCCTCGTAGATGCCGATGACGTAGAAGAAGTCGATATCGAAGATCGCGTCGCTGAGCTCGGCCATCGTGCGTGGCAGGCCGGCGCGACTCGGCAGCGACGCGGCGCTGGCCACTTCATCGCCGTAGACGTTGTAGTGCCAGAAGGCGAGCTTCGCGTACCCTGGGGGCAGTGCGGACAACGCTGCCGGGAAGGTGACGGCCTGCTGGATGGGCGAGTAGCTCCTGACGTTGGCACCGCCCCAGGGGATGCCGGTGCGCATGCTGCGCGAGCCGGCGTGCACGGGCACGTCGACGTACGCGGCCAGCACCGGATTCGGCCGGATCTCCCAGCCGGCGTCGGACTCGAAGCCACCGTTGGCGAACGCCTGGTAGCAGGCCGGCGGGGTGGGTGAGAGCGTGGGCGTGTTCGTCGGCGTCCGCGTGGGTGTGGCCGTGGGTGTCGGGGTATTGGTGGGCGCAGGTGTATTTGTCGGCGTCGCTGTATTGGTGGGCGTCGGCGTGGGTGGGGGAATCTCCAGTACGATGAGCGGCAGGTAGACGCGAAGTATCTGCCCATCCGGCCCGGCGGGCTGCCCGTGAGGACCGACATCCTGTCCTGAGACATGGGCCAGGACCGGGACGCCGGCGCCCAGCAGGAGCAGCAGTGCAGCGAGTGCGGCGAGAAAACGGGTCGCGTTTCTGTGGCTCATCGTAAGGCCCTCCTTAGCTCCAGCAGTAGACCATTGGACCGTACCATCCGTGCACCCAAGCTGCCGACATTATACGACGACTGCGGCGCCGTGTATAGTGGGAAATGTTGTCAGCGATACTCCAAAAAGGGGTGGGCCGTGGCGGAAACACATCTCACAGGGCCCGGACGGCCAGCGTCAGCTGGTACAGCGCGAACACCAGCAGCGCGAGCGCGGACAGGCCGACCAGTGCGCGCGTCAGGCGGGGGCCCAGCCGCCGCGCCACGCCGAACACGATGATGATTCCGGCCAGGGTGAGCACCAGCACGCCGTAGAAGCCGACCAACATGCCGATGCCGTTGACGGGCGACTCGCGCCAGGCGTTCAGCAGGAGCGGTCCCATCACCAGGCTCCAGGCCAGCCACGGGCCAGGGTTCAGCAGGTTCACCAGCGCGCCCCGCACGACGGTCCGGTGCGAGGCCGGCGCCGGGGGCGGTGCATCCGGCCGCAGGGTGCGCCAGCTCCGAAACGCGCCGTATGCAAGCACGAGGAGGAAGAGGCCTCCGGCCAGCCGCAGGTAGGTCAACATGGCCGGCGGCAGGCGGGTCAGGACAAAGAGGACGGCCACGATGATGGGCCCGTCGCTCAGCAGGGGCGCAAACGCAGCCAGCAACGTCCGCCGCCACCCGTGCGTCAACGACTCAGAGACCAGGTAGGCGAAG
>CAZMIS010000249.1:3453-6844 GCA_964566325.1 uncultured Anaerolineales bacterium | reverse complement strand
ACCTCGGCGAGTTCGTCTCCTTGTGGAACCCGGGCATCTTCGGCCGCCTGACGCGGCGCTTCCCGATCGAGTGCAGCCAGCGCGGCTACTACCACTTCGGACCGGCCACGCTCAGCAGCGGCGACGCATTCGGCATGTTCTCCGCCAGGGGTGTCCTCGCGGGCCAGCAGCGGCTCATCGTCTACCCGAAGCTGTACACCGCGGAGGAGCTGCGCCTGCCGGCCAAGAACCCGTTCGGCGAGCGCATGGCGGACACGCGGCTGGTCGAGGACCCGCTGCGCTACGCGGGCATCCGCGAGTGGCAGCCCCAGGACGGGCTGAAACGCGTCCATTGGAAGGCCACCGCGCGGCGCCAGGCGCTCCTCTCGCGGCTGTACGAGCCGACGCAGGAGCCCCAGGCATTGATCTACCTGAACGTGGCGACGATGGAGCGGCACTGGCTGGGCCACATCCCGGAGCTGATGGAGCGCGCGGTGAGCGTGGCGGGCAGCCTGGCCGCGGTGGCTGCGGAGGAGCGCCTGCCGGTCGGCCTGATCGCCAACGGCGTGCTGCCCGGCTCGGACCAGCCCCTGCGCCTCCTGCCCGGCCGCAGCCCCGACCAGCTCGTGCGCATCCTGGAGCTGCTGGCCGCGGTGACGCCCTTCGCCTCCGCGCCGATCGAGGAGATGCTGCTGCGCGACGCGCCGCGGCTGCCCTGGGGCGCCACGCTGGTCGTGGTGACGGCCATCGCGCACGAGGGGTTGCTGGCCGCGCTGCTCGAGCTGCGCCGCGCGGGGCGCAAGGTGCTGCTCTTCACCCTGGCCGAGGCGCCGCCCGAGGCTCAGCTGCCGGGCATTACGGTCTATCACCTGCCCCACCTGGTGGACGACGTGATCGCACCGCAGCTGGTGCAGGCGTAGCCCCCGCCCATGGGAACCAGGACGTAACATGCTGCTCTCGAATCGCCGGATCGCCCTGCTGCACCTGCTCCTCGCGGGCATGACCGCGGCGTGGCTCACGCCGTTCCTCATCCTGCTGTGGCCGGCCGGCCTCTCGCCCTGGGCCGGATTCGCAGCGCTCTTCGGCGGCCTGCTGGGGTGGATGCTGTTCATGGAGCTGCTCAGCCGGCGCTTCGACTCTCCCCAGTATGACGTGCTGGCGCTCGGGGCCCTGGTGGTGGCGAGCGTTCTTCTCGTGCGCGTGGTGCTCTTCCCCGGCGGGCCGCCCTGGTCGCTGGCGTGGGTGGGGCGGGCGATCGATTCGATGCGCGGCGCGGGCAGCGGCGAACCCGGGCTGCCGCGCGCGATCGCGCTGCTCGCGGCCAACCTCGTGCTGTGGCAGCGTGCGTCCGCGGCTACCTCGCGGGACCTCCATTTCTTCGGCGTGAGCCTCTCGTTTCGCATCGGGCTGCTGCTGGTGGTGTTGGGCGGCGGGCTGGCCGGCGCCTTGCGGGGGACCGCGCCGCTCGCGGTGTTCTGGCTCTATCTCGCCCTGGGCCTGTCGGCCGTCGCGGTCAGCCGGGTCTCGCAGAAGGCCATCGGCGCGCAGAGCACCGGCCGCATCCTCCCCGCGGGCCGGGTGGCGCAGACCCTCCTCGCGGTGGCCGCGGCGGTCGGGGCCAGCTGGCTGCTCTCGCTGGCCTACACGCAGGACACCCTCATCGCGTTCCTGCGCCTGTTCGCCCCCCTGTGGCGGATCGTGCGTCCCGTGCTGCTGGCGGCAATCCTGTTCCTGGCGCGGCTCCTCGAGCCGCTGCTGGTGTGGGTGGAGGCGCTGGCCGAGCGCCTCATGGCGGGCAACCCGATCATGACGCAGGACCAGGGACCCATCATCGGCGCGGCGCCCGACCCCAGCCAAGGCGACGCCCTGGGCCGGCTGCAGCTCGACACGCTGCGCAACATCCTGATCATCGCGTTCGGGGTCCTGGCAGTGGCGCTGCTGATCGGCTTCCTGCTCGTCTATCTTGAGCGGGTGCGCAAGGGCGGCGTGCGCGGGCAGGACGAGGAGGAAGGCCAGGAGCCGGCCTCCTTCGGCGGCGGCATCCTGGGCCGGACGGTGGGTGCGCTGCGCCGTGCGGGGGGGATGGTGCGCCGCTTCGGCGTGGGCCGCGATCTGCTGGCCGCCATCTCCGTGCAGAACATCTACGCCAACCTGTGCCGCCTGGCGCGGGAGCGCGGCGCCCCGCGGCCGCCCAGCCAGCCGCCCGATGCGTACCTACCCACGCTGCTGCGCGTCTTCCCCGGCGGCGAGGAGCAACTGGGGCGCATCACCGCGGCGTACATGCGGGTGCACTACGGCGATCACCCGGTCCGCGCGGAGGAACTGGCCGCGCTGCGCGAGGATTACCGCGTGTTGCGCGAGGGTGGAGGTTCGCCCGGCCGTTAAGGGCATCAGCCAATTCACCGTATCGCGGTTGTCGTCGCGGGGCCCGACCGCCGCCCGGCAGCGAGACTCGCGCACACACGACTGGCGCCACCCGCGAACCACCGCCCGGACGTCAACGTCCGGGCTACACAGCAACGCCCGCTGAAGCGGGCTTTTCGTGGCGCACGAATCGACAAGCCCCATTCATGGGGCGTCGCAGTGTAGCCCGGTGCTTCAGCGCCGGGCGGTAATGCTGGGCAGCGAGACCCGCGCACGGATGACCAACGCCCGCTGAAGCGGGCTCTGCGCCAAGCACATCCATCAGGAGGAAACGATGCCTTACTGGCAACTCCTCTATCACCTGGTCTGGTCGACGAAGAACCGCGAACCACTGCTCACTTCAGATGTGGAGGCGGTCGTGTATGGCCATATACGATCAAAGGCAATCGGCCTCGGAGCAATACTCTTTGCCCTGAACGGCGCTTCAGACCACGTGCACATGGTCGTCGCCATACCTCCGGCTATCGCCGTCGCCAGATTTGTGGGCCAAGTGAAAGGTGTTAGCGCAGCACAAACCAACAAAAGCCACCCATCGTGTGTGGTGCGTTGGCAGGAAGAGTACGGCGCATTTTCATTCGATGGGAAGCGCCTGCCGAATTTTGTCGCTTACGTCGAGCACCAGAAAGAAAACCATGCTCAAGACAGGATCATTCCGGTTCTCGAGCGTACCACGAAGGGGGCTGCATTGCTCATGCGGGAGGTTTCGCCCAACTACGCAAAGAGCAGCCAGTCCTGGTGGGACGAATTGCTGGCAACATAGCCCATCAGCCACCGTCATGGAGAACCACCGCCCGGACGTCAACGCCCGGGCTACTCAGCAACGCCCGCTGAAGCGGGCTCTTTGTGGTGCACGAATCGGCAAGCCCCATTCATGGGGCGTCGCCCTGTAGCCCGGTGCTTCAGCGCCGGGCGGTCACACCGGGCAGCGCGACCCGCGCACACACGACTGGCGCCACCCGCGAACCACCGCCCGGACGTCAACGTCCGG